>JBGPLH010000214.1:0-5831 GCA_041486365.1 Thermodesulfobacteriota bacterium
ATCGGCAACGCGATGAACGGCGCCGCCCTGGCGGCCGAGCGGCTGGCGGGCGAGGTCCGAGCCCGGCGCCCCGAGATCGATGCGCTCCTGGCGCTGGGCGCGACGTCTTCCCGGGCCTCGCGGAGCGCCGTGCGGGCCGCGCTCCGCGCCGCGTTGATCCCGACGGTGAACGGCCTCATGACGGTGGGGATCGTCCATCTTCCCGGCGTCATGACGGGCCAGATTCTCGGCGGCGCGTCGCCACTCGTGGCCGTCAGGCTGCAGGTGGTGATCATGTACATGTTGACGGCCACGGTGGCCTTCGCCTCCCTCGGCACCGTCCTCCTGGCGCGCCGCCGCCTCTTCACGCCCGCCCACCAGCTCCGCGAGGCCGCCTGACGTCATCCGCGAAGCGCGGGCCCACTCTGAAAGGGACGGGACCCTCGCGCTGTCCCCTGGGTGCGGTTATGATGACTCCGGCAGGCACCCCTCCCGGAGACATCCATGGCCGCACGCCGCTCCTCCCCTCCTCCCCGCGCCCCCGCGCCCGGGAACGCCGGCGGCTCCATGGCCGGCGCCGTCGACGCCGAGCTGCGGCGTGAGGTGAAGCTGCTCGGCAACATCCTCGGCTCCGTGATCGAGAACCAGGAGGGCCGGGAGATCTTCGATCGCATCGAGACGATGCGGCGGGAGTTCAAGAACCTCCGCGCCCGGACGCGCGCCCGCATCGAGGGCCGCGTGCACCGGCAGATCGCCGAGGACTCGCTCCCGGTCCTCTCCCACGTGATCCGCGGATTCGCCGTCTACTTCCAGCTCGTGAATCTCGCCGAGCAGCTTCAGCAGGCCCGGGCGTCGGCAGAGGGCGGCGAAGGAGGCCGTACCACCTCGCCCGGATCGCTCGAAGATCTCTGCCGCCGGATGGCCGCGGCGCGCGTCGATCCCGAGAAGCTCCGCGCGGTGCTCGACGACCTGAGCATCGAGCTCGTGATGACGGCCCATCCGACCGAGGCCACCCGCAAAACCGTGCTGGACAAGCAGGGCCGCATCGCGCACTGGCTCACCGAGTTCAGCGATCCGCGTAACCCGGGGGCCCGCCGCTTCGACCTGATCGAGAACATTACCCGGGAAATTCACGTGCTGTGGCAGACCAGCGAGGTCCGCGCGCGTCGGCTCCTCGTGCTCGATGAGGTGCGGAACAACCTCTACTATCTCGACGAGGTGCTCTTCGACGCCCTCCCCCGCGTGTACGGCGATTTCGAGCGCACGCTCCGCCTCTGGGGGTTTGGAGAGATCCGCCTCAAACCCTTCCTGCGGTTCAGCTCCTGGATCGGCGGCGACCGGGACGGGAACCCCTACGTGACGGGCCCGATCACCTTCGAAACGCTGAAGCACCAGAAGCGCGTGGCGATTCGGCGCTACCAGCGCGGCGTCGCGGCGCTCATCAACCAGCTCTCCAACTCCACGGCCGTCGTCCCCGTGTCGGAGGAGCTGGAGGAAAGCCTCGCGCGGGACCTGGGGGAGTTTCCGGATCTGGCCGCGGAGCTGGCGCGCAAGGACACGACGGAACGCTACCGGAAGAAGCTCTCGTTGATTCAGCGGCGCCTCGCCATCACGCTCGACGCGGCGGGGCGCGGGGTGATTCCCTGGGCCGAACGGGGCTACGTGTCGGCGGGGAAGTTCCTCGAGGACCTCGCAATCCTCGATCGGAGCCTTCGGGCCAACAAGGGGGCCTTCATCGCGGAGGGGGACCTGGCCACGCTCATCCGCCAGGTGGAGCTTTTCGGTTTCCACCTGGCGACGCTGGACGTGCGCGACCACGCCGATCGCATCCGCTTGGCCGTGGGCGAGATTCGGCGCGCTCTGGACCCGAACCTGATCCCCTGGGACCGTGCCGACGAGGAGTCGCGCACGGCCTGGCTCGAATCGGAGCTTTCGCGTGCGGGGGCGGCCCTCGGCGAGGCGCACTTCGCCCTGACGCCGGACGATCTCTCCCCCGGGACGCGGGAGGTGCTCGAGACGCTCCGCGTGGTCGGGGAGGCCCGCGAGCGGATCGATCCGCGCGTGATCGATCGTTTCATCGTGAGCATGAGCCGCCAGCCGTCGGATCTGCTCTCGGTTCTGTTCCTCGCGCGGCTGACGGGGCTTCACGGGCGCGGGACCGTGGGTCCGGCCCCCGTGGACCTGGACGTGGTGCCCCTCTTCGAGACGATCGACGATCTGCGTCAGGCCCGCGACGTGATGGAGCGCCTGTACCGCTCTCCGGTGTACCGTCGCCAGCTCGAGCACCGCGGGCGGTTCCAGGAGATCATGATCGGCTACTCCGACTCCGGGAAGGACGGCGGCTACCTCACGAGCAACTGGGTCCTGTACCAGACACAGCGCGTGCTCGCGCAGCAGGCCGCCTCCCACGGGCTCAAGCTCAGGCTCTTCCACGGCCGCGGCGGGACCGTCACCCGGGGCGGCGGGCCGACGCACTCCGCGATCCTCGCGCAACCGCGCGGCACCGTGGGGGGGCACATCCGGATCACCGAGCAGGGAGAGGTGATCGCGAACAAGTACGCGAGGCCCGAGATCGCCAGGCACAATCTCGAGCTGGTCGCCTCGGCCGTGGTCGAAGCGTCCCTTCCCGACGGCCACGGCGACACGCCCGATCCCGCCTGGGAAGGCGTGATGGAGCGGCTCTCGGAGCGCGCTCATCAGGTCTACCGGGATTTCGTATACGGGTCCGCCGACTTCCGGACGTACTTCCGGGAGGGCACGCCGATCGACGTGATCGCGATGCTTCAGATCGGCTCGCGACCCGCGCGCCGCAGGAAGAGCGACCGCGTGGAGGATCTCCGGGCGATCCCCTGGGTGTTCGCGTGGATGCAGAACCGGATCCTGCTCCCCACCTGGTACGGTGTCGGGAGCGCGCTACAGGATTTCATCGCGGAGGAGCCGCGGCGGCACCTCGCGCGCCTGCGGGCGATGTACGACGGCTGGCCCTTCTTCCGCACGCTGCTGGACAACCTGGAGATGGCCCTCATGAAGGTCGACCTCGGGATCGGGCGGCGCTACGCCGATCTCGTGAAGAACCCACGGCTGCGCGGCAGGGTCTTCGACGGGATCGAGCGCGAGTTCCACCGCACCTGTGCGGCGGTGCTCGCGATCACGCGCACGCGGGAGCTCTTGGCCCACAATCCGGCCCTGCGCGAATCGATCCGGCGGCGGGACCCCTACATCGACCCGCTCTCCTACATCCAGATCCACCTGCTCCGGCGATACCGGGAAGGAAGCGTTTCGCCCGCGGAGCAGCCATGGCTCGAACGCGCCCTGCAGATGACGATCAACGGGATCGCGGCCGGGATGCGGAACACCGGTTGAGGTCGCGGGAGGAATAACGCGTCATGGATCTGCCCGTCCGTCGCTCCCTGCTGTCCGCGCTGTCGCTGGCCCTCGCGGGCGTCGCCGCGTTTGCGATGTTCGTGCGGGGTGTCGATTCAGCGCACCGGCCCGTCTCGCGGATGGCGGCGACGAGAGCGTCCCAGGCGCCCTCCCCGGCGCGGGCGGATGCCTCCGTGGGGGTGCGCCCGGGGGCGCGCGAAGACGGAGCGGGTCCCGGAGCGGCTGGCGTGGCGGCATCCACCGGGCCGGGCTCCCCGGCGCCCGGCACGGCGGAGGACTGGCGCACCTCCCCGCGACTGTGGCTCTTCTCCGCGGAGGACCGCGATCGCGTGCAGAGGTTGCTCGATGCCTTCGCGAGAGCGGCGCGGGAAGCGGACTGGAAGACGCTGGATCGGATCTCGAAGGAGTTCGGGACGCTCGGCGCGCGCGCGGTGGCCCCGCTCCTGGACGTGCTGCTCGGTGATCGGGACGACCGGATGAGAATCTACGCGGCGGCCCTGCTGGGCGAGATCCAGGAGAGCGTTCCCGGGGGGATCCTGGGGGAGGCGCTGCGCGCGCACGCGCTGCCGCTGCTCGAGGAGGTGGCTTCGACGGCGGAGGATCCCTCGATGCGCCACAGCGCCCTGGTGGCCCTGGGCAAGATCGGCGATCCGGCCTCGCTCGATTTCCTCGCGGATGCCGTCCGGCGCAGCGAGGGATGGCCCATGGTCGCCGATGCGATCCGCGCCCTCGGTTCGATCCGGGGAGCGCGGGCCATGGCGGAGATCGCGGACCTGGCGGGGCGTGAGCCGGATCCACGGATCCGCGAGCGTCTGGCACGGGCGATGGGAGAACGGGAGGATCCGGCGGGGCTCGGTGCGCTGGAGGATCTCGCGACGCGGGACAACGACCCCGCCGTGCGCGCGGCGGCGGCGGAGGCGCTGGGGCGTCTTGGAACTCCGGCCGCGGAGAGGGCCCTGCGCGACATCGCGGGCGGGCAGGATGAGCCGGCCGTGCGGGCCGCGGCGGTGCAGGCCCTCGGGCGCGCCGAGGATCCGGGCGTCGTGGACACCCTGCGCCGCGTGCTGCGTTCAGAGGACGATCCGGAGGTCAGGAGCGCGGCCTGGCGGGGGCTGCGGGAGATGGGCACACCGGAGGCGCGGCAGGCGATCGCCCCCTACCGCCCGGCCGTGCGCGTGGGCGGGGTGGTTCCGGGGACGCAGGCCGCGCGCCTGTCGCTCTCGGCTAACGACGTGATCACCAGCTACGCCGGAAAGCCCGTGCCGGACGCGGGCACGCTTCGCAAACTCGTGCTTTCGACGCCGCCCGCGGAGGTCGTTCCGCTGGTCGTGGATCGGGGCGGCTGGACCACGACCCACCAGGTCCACGGCGGTCTGCTCGGCGTTCAGGTGGAGGACGGCGCCGTCCTCGACTAGACCGGCGGCTAGACGCGCACCGTGGCCGTGGCGTTGGAGAGCACCACCGCCCCGGTTTGCGTGGTGCACCGGATCAGGTACCTCCCCTTCTCGGTCCGCCAGCCTTCCGTGATGATCGTGTCCCCCGGATAGACCGTCCCCGAGAATCGGGCCGAGAAGGACTCGAACTTGGCGGGGTCGCCGCCGCAGGCGTGCTTCAGGACGGCGCGGCCCGCGTGCCCGTAGGTGCCCAGGCCGTGCAGGATCGGGCGGTCGAAGCCCGCCATCTTCGCGAAGTCCGGATCGGCGTGCAGCGGGTTCAAGTCCCCCGACAGCCGGTACAGCAAGGCCTGCGTCGGCACCGTCGGCATGTCGGAGCGGAAGTCGGGGTCGCGGGCCGGGATCTCGAAGGCGGGTGCCGAGGGACCGCGGTCTCCCCCGAATCCCCCCTCCCCTCGGGCGAAGAACGCGAAGGTGGCGTCGAAGAGCGGTTGTCCCGATCTGTCCGTCGAGTTCGTCTCCACGATCACCACCGCGCCCGAGCCCTTGTCGTAGATCGCCTTCACGGTGGCGGTCGTGCGGAGGGTTCCCTCGTCGGGGATCGGCCGGTGCAGCCGGATCGCCTGCTCGCCGTGCACGACCATCATCGGGTTCACGTTCAGATCGGGCATGGAAGTCGTCGCGGCCGGGAACGCCGGGACCACGGCGAACGTCGGGAGCACCTGGAGACCGTTCTCGTAGACGAAGCGAAGCTCATCGGGCCCCGCACCCACGCCGAGGGCGTAGAGGATCACGTCGCGGGTCCGATACTCGAACTCGATGGGCGCGAAGGACTTGCCCACCAGGTTCAGATTGATGGCCATGGACTTGTCACCTCCGGCAATGTCGGGCGTGGCGGGTGGGATTCGGCGCGGCGCGCGCGAGAAACGACGGCCTATTTCCGCACCACGATCTCACGCATGTTATTGGCGAGCATGATGAAGTGCAGCACGCGGTGGGGAACGAAGGCGTCGAGGATCTCCCGGTTGCGCAGGCGCGAGGCCAGGAGCTTGATGCCCGGCTCGCGGCCGATCG
>JBGPLH010000215.1:0-5825 GCA_041486365.1 Thermodesulfobacteriota bacterium
CACGCCGGGCACATCCACCTTCTGCGGCAGGCGCGGCGCCTTGGCGATCTTCTCATCGTGGCGTTGAACGGGGACGCGTCGGTGAGGCGCCTGAAGGGCGGGGGGCGACCCCTCCTTCCGGCGACGGAGCGGGCCCAGGTGATTGCGGCGCTGGACTTCGTGGACGC
This sequence comes from Thermodesulfobacteriota bacterium, assembly GCA_041486365.1. GTDB lineage: Bacteria > JAUYMQ01 > JAUYMQ01 > JAUYMQ01 > JAUYMQ01 > JBGPLH01. Next base: position 168 of record JBGPLH010000215.1, read on the forward strand.
CGTGACGATCTTCGACGAGCCGACCCCGGGGCGCCTGATCGCGCGGATCCGGCCCGACGTGCTGGCGAAGGGGGACACGGTGGCGCCGGAGGACATCGTGGGACACGAGAGCGTGGAGCGCCACGGCGGCAAGGTCGAGGTGATCCCGCTTCTCGAGGGTTCGACGACGGTGAGCGAGATCCTGGCGCGCGCGATCCGCGATCGGAAGGGGGGCGAGAAGGGGAGCGGCGGGCGGCGGTCCTGACTTGCCGCGTGCCCGGGGAGAAGCACCCGTGTGGGGAACGACCTTCGAGGACCTTGTTCGCATCAGCCGGGAGAAGGGGCTCGACGCCCGCGCCTTCGTCCAGCGCCGATCGGAGTTCGAGGTCCTCTTCCACCACGTGCCCATCCCGCCCGGCCGATCGCTGGAGGTGGGTTGCGGCGGCGGGCTGCTCACGGCGCTCCTGGCGCGGGAGGGGAAGGGGGGCGTGGGCGTGGACATGGCGGCCCCGGACGACATGACCCACTCGCGCGGGATGGATGCGCCCATGCGCCTGCACGAGGCGCTCGGCGTCCCGAGCCTCCACTTCCTCGGGTGCAGCGCCGAGGCGCTCGCCTTCGCCGACGAGAGCTTTGACCTCGTGATCTCGAGCTATGTGCTCGAGCACGTGGGGGACCGGGCGGCGGCGGTGCGGGAGATGAAGCGGGTCGCGCGCCCGGACGCGCGCATCGTGGCGCTGGTACCCGCCTGGATGGAGCGGGTGTACGCGCCTTTCAACTATTACCCGACGATGGTCTGGGGGATCGGCCGCGGCGCGCTCCGGTTCGCGGGCCGGCGGCTCGGTCTCTCGGGGAAGAAGACGCCGACGGCCGTGGCGCCGCGCTCGGGCCGTCCGATCGGAGGCGGCGCGCGGGCCGGCGGGCCCGAGGGGATGCGGGACAAGCTCCGGAAGTTCTTCCGGGTGTACCACCCGACGTTCCCCTTCCCGCGGCCTCATGGCCTGTACCGCTCCTCCTCGGAGGAGCTGCGGTCGCACCGGCTGCGCCGGTGGAAGGGGCTCTTCGAGCGGGAAGGACTGGTCGTCGAGCGGGCCTTCGCCACGCGCATCGCCCCGACCTGCCTCCTCGAGATGATCTCCGACGGGGCGGATCGGGCGGTGCAGGGCCGGCTCGCGGGATTCGTGAAGCGCCACGGCGAGGGCGCCCTCACGCGGACCTTCGCCTATTCCTACGGATTCGTCCTGCGCAAGGCGCGGGCCTAGGAAGGACCCATGTGCGGGATTGCGGGGATCTACGATCCCCACCACAGCCTCGGCATTTCCGGCGACGTGATCCGCCGGATGACGGGCGTGGTGCGCCACCGCGGCCCCGACGAGGACGGATTCTTCGAGGACGCCGGCGTCGCCCTCGGGATGCGGCGGCTGTCGATCATCGATCTGTCCACCGGCCGGCAGCCCGTCGTGAACGAGGACGGCACCGTGCACGCGGTCTACAACGGCGAGATCTACAACTTCCAGGAGATCCGGGAGTCGCTCGAGGCGAGGGGCCACCGCTTCCGCACGAAAACCGACTCCGAGGTGATCGTGCACGCATACGAGGAGGACGGGGCCGACTGCGTGCGCCGCTTCCGCGGCATGTTCGCCTTCGCCCTCTGGGACGGTCGGGCGCGGACCCTGCTGCTGGCGCGCGACCGGCTCGGGATCAAGCCGCTTCACTACTTCGAACAGGGCGGGGCGCTGGTCTTCGGGTCCGAGATCAAATCAATACTCGCCCACCCAAAGGTCCCCCGGGAGCTGGACCTGGAGGCGCTCGACTACTTCTTCACGTACCGCTACATCCCCGACCCGATCACCATCTTCCGGGGAATTCGCAAGCTGCCGGCGGGCCACCTGCTCGAGGTCCGCGACGGGAAGATCGAGGAGCGGGCTTACTGGGACGTGCCGCTGCCGGACGAGGACACCGCCCACGCGCCTGATCTCCCCGAGCAGCTCCTCGCGCTGCTCGACGAGTCCGTGCGCATGCGCCTGATCTCGGACGTTCCCCTCGGCGCGTTCCTGTCGGGCGGGATCGACTCGAGCAGCGTGGTCGCGTCCATGGCCCAGGCGATGAAGGAGCCGGTCCGGACGTTCTCGATCGGGTTCGAGGAGGAGGGATTCGACGAGGTCGGCTACGCGCGGATAACCTCGAAGCGCTACGGGACCGATCACCACGAGCGGGTCGTGGCCTCGGCCGACTTCGGGATCCTCGACGACATCGTGGGCTTCTTCGACGAGCCCTTCGGCGACATCTCGAGCGTGCCGACCTACCTGCTCTCGAGGCTCGCCCGCGAGCGCGTGACGGTGGCGCTCTCGGGCGACGGCGGCGACGAGCTGTTCGCCGGCTACGAGCGCTACCGCGTGGATCGCGACTACGCGCGGTGGGACGTCCTGCCGCTCCCGATCCGGCGGTCCCTGTTCGGCGCGCTGGCCCGCGCCTGGCCCGCGGGCTGGCGGGGAGGGCGGATGCTCGATCGGCTCGGGCGCCGGCGCATCGAGCGGTACCTCGAGAGCGGGAGCAGCCTGCCCGCCTCCGATCGGGCGCGGCTGTACGCTCCCGGGCTCCTGCGGGAGCGCGGCGCGGAGCCCCCGCGGGAGCGGTTCCTCGTCCACTGGGAGCACCGGCCGGGCGACCCGATCGATCGCCTGATGTACCTCGACATCAAGACCTACCTCTCGGGCGACATCCTCACGAAGGTCGACCGGATGAGCATGGCCACGTCGCTGGAGGCGCGCGTGCCGCTCCTCGATCACAAGTTCGTGGAGCTGGCGATGCGGATCCCCGCGCGGCTCAAGCTGGTGGGCGGCGAGGGCAAGGCGATCTTCCGCCGCGCGGTGGCCTCCCGGGTGCCCCGCGAGGTGATGGAGCGCCCCAAGCACGGCTTCAACGTGCCCGTGCTGGGCTGGGTCTGCGGCCCGCTCGCGGCCTTCGCCGATGAGATCCTCCTGGACCGCCGCGCCGCGGCGCGCCCCTACTTCGACCGGGCCTGGGTGGCCTCCATCCTGGGTGACCCGGCGCGGCGCCGCGCGCACGCCTACACGGTCTGGCTCCTCCTCCTCTTCGAGCTGTGGCACCGCCGCTATCTCGACGCGGGGGCGGTCGGGGAGGCGCCGTGAACCTGGCCCTGCAGATCCTCGTCAGCACCTACGCGCTGTTCACGCTGATCATGCTCGTCGTGCGATTCGAGCGCGGCCTGCTCCTGCTGATCCCGATCGTGCCCATGGCGGCATACACCTACCGCACGCCGGTCATGGGCCTGAACCTGAACAACCTGCTGATCTACGTGGCGTTCTCCATGGGGCTCCTGCGCCGGATCGGGCGCCAGGGATCCCTGCCGCCCGCCACGCTCCCGCTCCTCACGTTCTTCGGGCTGACGCTCATCTCCTGGCTGGTGGGCTACCTCAACTACCGCAACGACGCGTACGCCTACGAGACCCTTCGCTGGTTCGTGAACATCGAGCGCTGGGTGCTCTACACCCTGCTCTACTTCGCCTACTACTTCGGCTGGTCCGACAAGATCCCGGAGCGGACGGGATTCCACTGGATGTTCGCAGGGGTCCTGATCGCCGCGGTCTACAACGTGTACGAGATGATCTTCTCGTCCGCATACCTCGCCTACTCGGGCAGGGCCGGCGGACTGTTCGGCCAGGCGAACTCCAACGGGATCTTCCTGGCCAGCTACGGATTCCTTCCGCTGGCCCTGGCGGGGACCGTCCGGGGAGGGCGGCGGGTCCTGTACGCCGGGGCCTTCCTGCTCTGCACCTGGGGGGTGATCGTCTCCGGCTCCCGCGCGGCGCTCGTGTGCCTCGTGGCCGCCGGGCTGGTTTTCGCCTTCTACCGCTCGAAGCGGGCATTCCTGTGGCTCGTGCTCGGCCTGGCGATCTCCGTGCCGGTTGGATCTGTTCTCCTTCCGAAGAGCATCCTCACGCGCTACGAGAGCACCTTCCAGGGATCGGACTACGAGGGGGTCGCCGGCAAGCTCGAGGGATCGGCGGCCAACCGGGTCGTTCAGAACGAGGCGGGTTTCAAGCTCTTCCTGGACAGCCCGATCCTCGGTCACGGCCTCGGCGGCTTCTACTACCGCTCACCGAAGTACCTGCCCCCGGGCGCGCCCGACGTGACGCGATCGGCGCACAGCACGTTCCTGGCCTTCGCCGTGGAGGGGGGGATCCTGAGCCTGGGGGCCCTCTTCTGGCTTCTGGGAACGCTCGCGCTGAACGGCAAACACCTGTACGAGTCGGGCGCGCCCGAGGAGGAGCGCCTTTACGGGCTCTTCCTGCTGGTCTGCATGGTGGCCAAGATCATCGCGAACTTCTTCAACACGGAGTTCATCACGGGCGACGTGAGCTCCTTCCTCTGGATCACCGCGGCGCTCGTCTCCCGGGTTTACGCGAAGGTCCCCATGCAATCGTTCGCCACGAAGCCTATCCCGAGCCCCTGGCGCCCCAGAGCGCGGCCCGGTGTCCAGCCCCCGGTGGCCCATGGCTGAACCGCAGGTGGTGATGGTCACGGGCTTCGCGCCCCGCGTAGGCGGCGCGGAGCGCCAGGCCCAGCGCCTGGCGCGCGCCCTCGTCCGGCGCGGCGTGGCGGTGCGCGTGATCACGCCGCGGGAGGACGACGCCCTGCCCGAGAACGATCAGGTCGACGCAATCCCGGTGCGGCGCATCGCCTACCCGCGCGTTCCCGGGATCGGCGCAGGGGTGCTGCTGGTCCGCGTGATGGCCGATCTCCTGGTGGGGCACGACGACCTGATCCACGTCCACATCCCGGGCCCGATGCTGGTCCCGGCGGTCCTCGCCGGGCGTCTCCGGCGCGTGCCCGTGGTGCTCAAGTTCGCGAACCTTTCCCCCGGACGGGGCATCTGGGTCGACGTCCCGGAGCGGGGACTGCGCCGCTGGCCCATCGAAGCCGCGGCGCGTGCCGTGGACGGCGTGGTGGCGATCTCCAGCCGCATTGCCCGCGCGGCGGAGGAGGGGGGCTGGCGTCGCGTGGGCCGGATCCCGAACGGGATCGATCTCGTGGCGATGTCCGACGAGCTTCCCCCCCGGGCGCAGGCGCGCCGGACGCTGGACGTGGAGGGAGATCCGCTCGTCCTGTTCGTGGGGCGCCTCTCCCGGCAGAAGGGGGCGGACGTCCTGCTGGACGCGTGGGTGCGCTTCGTGAAGCGCCGCCCCGCGGCGCGGCTCCTCCTGCTCGGAGCGGGACCCGAGGAGGCGGCGCTCAGGAGGCAGGCCGAGGAGCTGAGGATCGCGGGCACGGTGGACTTTCGCGGGCTGCGCCGCGACGTGGGGCCGCACTATGCCGCGGCTGACCTCTTCGTGCTCCCGTCCCGCTACGAAGGGTTCCCGAACGTGCTGCTGGAGGCCATGGCCGCGGGGCTGCCGTCGATCGCCACCCGCGTGTCGGGTTCGGAGGACGCCCTGGAGGACAGACGCAACGGGATCCTCGTGCCGCCGGGCGAGGCGGACCCGCTGGTTGAAGCGCTCCTCGAGCTGGCGGACAATCCGGGACTGCGGGAGATCATTGGCGCGGAGGCGCGCAAGACGGCCGAGGCGCGCTACGACATCAACCGCGTGGCCAAGCAGACACTCGCGTTCTACCGCGAGCTGATCGAACGGAGATAGGCATGGCGGCGCAAACTCG
>JBGPLH010000216.1:0-5784 GCA_041486365.1 Thermodesulfobacteriota bacterium
AGGACGATCAGGACGGGTTCTTGCGCGAGAGCTCCTCGTTGATGATCTCCTGGAACGCCTCCGGCGGCTGGGCGCCCGAGAGCATCCGGCCGTTGATGAAGAAGGCCGGCGTGCCCGAGACGCCCACCGACTGGCCGAGCTTCACGTCGGCCGCGATTCCGGCCTGGAAGCGGCGCCCGGCGAAGCAGTCGCCGAACTTGTTCTCGTCCAGGCCGACCTCCTTCGCGTACCGTTTCAGGTCCGCGTCCTCGAGCCCTGCACCTCCGAACAGCTTCTCGTGGTACTCCCAGTACTTCCCCTGGTCCCCCGCGCAGCGCGCGGCCAGCGCCGCGGGCATCGCGCGCTGGTGGAAGGCGAGGGGGAAATCCTTGAACACCCACCGGATCTGCGTCGGATACTTCGCCTTGACCGTGGACAGTGTCTCCTGCGACCGGCGGCAGAACGGGCACTCGTAGTCGGAGAACTCGATGATCGTTATCGGGGCGTTCTCGGCCCCGCGCGCCGGCGAGTCGTTCACCGGTACCTCCAACCGCGGCGGCTGCAGGAGCACCGTCACCTGGGCGCTCTTGCGCAGGGCGGCCACGAAGGCTTCGCGCGCCTGACGCTGCTGGCGCTCCTGCAGGAACATCTTGATCCGGTCCTTGAGCTGGTTGTAGTCGCCCTGGATGCGACTCTTGTTCTCGCCGTAGAACTTCTTCGTGTCTTCCTCGGTGACGGGCCCGATCTTCGAGGTGACCTCCTTGGCGAGAAGTTCGTCGGAAGTCATTCCCTTCGCCTTGGCCTGGGCCTCGATCAGCTTCTTGTCGATGAGGCGCTTGAGCCCTTCCTGCTTGATCGCGTAGATCTGCGACTCGATCGCCTTGAGATCCTGGTCCACTTCCGCGCGCAGTTCGCCTTCGGTGACCACCTGGTCCCCGATCTTCGCCACGGGCGTGTTCGGGTCCACCGAAGCGCCGGTGGAAGAGGCGCCCGGCGCGGAGGGCGCCTGTTCCTTCTTCGGTCCGCAGGCCGTCAGCAGGAGTGACGCCGAGAGCGCCAGCAGGGCAGGGAAAATCCAGAGGGACCGCTTGGAATACATCTTCATAAGGAAGAACCTCCTCGAGGGCGTGGGGCCGTCGCACCGGGCCGGGGGATCCCGGCGCGGCCGGCCGACGGAGGCCCCATCATAGCGGCCCCGGGGCCGGAGGGGTAGAGCGCGAATCCGATTCTCGGTGCGGCGTGGTAGAGTCGCACGCTCCCGGCCGCGGGTGGCCCTTTCCCCGGCGCCCCGCCCGGCCGAGCGGGACGTCCATGATCGGCCTTTCTCCCGTCGCGATCCTCACGCTCCTCGGGCCCGCGCTGCTCGCGGCGGGGGCCATCGTCTTCGCGCTCGCGGCGGGCCCCCTGGCCGGCGTGGTCGGGCGGGCCGCCGCGCGTCTCGACGGCGAGCGCGCGGCCCGGGCCGCCGTCGCCCTTGCGATCGCCTTGTACGTCGGGTGGATCGGATTGGGGAGCCTCGCGCGCCACTGGCGCCTCGAAACGGAGACCTACGACCTCGGCAACGTCGAGCAGGCGACTTGGAACACGCTCCATGGCCGCTTCTTCCGGATGACGACCGATCCGGAATACGAGATGAATCTGCAGCACGGGACCCGTTTCCCCGAACTACCCGACCACCGCTGGGCATTCCACGTCGAGCCGATCCTGCTCGCCCTGCTCCCGCTCTACGCGGCTCACCCCCGGCCCGAAACGCTCCTCGCGATCCAGACGCTGCTCCTCGCGGCGGGTGCCATTCCCGCCTACGTGGCGGCGCGGGAAATGCTCGGCCGGCGTGCCGCGGGCGTTGCCTTCGCGGGGCTCTACCTCCTCAACCCGAATCTTCACCGCGCGAATCTCTTCGATGTCCACCCGCTGGTCTTCGCGACGCCCTTCCTGCTGGGCGCCTTTGCCCTCGCCCGGACGGGGCGGCCGGGCTCCGCGTTCGCATGCGCCCTCGCCGCGCTCGCATGCCGGGAGGACGTGGCTCCCGCGGTGGGAATCCTCGGCCTGATCTGGATCGTCGGCGGGCCGCGGCGGCTCGGCCTGGCGACCGTGATCGCGGCGGCGATCTGGGGCGCGCTCGTCTTCGGCTGGATCATGCCCCACGTGAATCCCCAGGGGAGCATCTTCGCCAAGAGGTTCGTCCTGGCGAGCGGGCCCCGGGATCTGATGCGGATGATTGTCACGCAGCCCGGCGTGGTGCTCTGGTTCCTCACGCGGCCGGCGCGGCTCGCCTACGAAGCATACCTGCTCCTGCCCTTCGCCTTTCTCCCGCTGGGGGGCCCGCACCTCCTTCTCCTCGCGGCGCCGAATTTCGCGACCATCGTCTTCTCGGCGCACGACGAATCGGGGCTCCTGCGCGGGCTGTACCACTACCACGCGGTCCTCGTCCCCGGGATGCTGCTCGGTGCCGCGTGGGCGCTCGCGCGCATGGGGCGGCGCGCCGATCCCGCCCGGCGCGAGAGACTGCGCCAGGCGGCGATGGTCGCCATGGTCTTCCTCACGGTGGCGACGGGGATCGCGTGGAAAGACCCCGCCTGGGCCCGGCCCGGGCTCGACCGGTCGCGGCTCGCGGTGGTCCATCGCGCGCGCAGGCTCATCCCGCCGGACGCATCCGTGGCGGCGTCCTACGTGCTCGGCCCCCACGTGGCCCGGCGGCGCAATCTCTACACGCTCTACTCCCCCAACCACGCGAAGGCCGATTACCTCTTTCTCGCGGACTGCCGGAAGGAAGGGTGCGACGGGATGCCCCGGGCGCGCTACGACGCCGAGATCGCCGCGTTCCGCGCCGACCCGGCCTGGCTCACCGTTTTCGAGGAGGACGGGATCGTGGTCCTTCGCAGGAAGAGGTGAGCGAGCGCGCGGAGAAGCCGGCGGCGGCCGGCGGGGACCCGGACCGGCTGGAGATCACGGTGCTCCTCGGCGCGCTGGCCGCCGGCATCGCGCTCCGCCTCGCGTTCCTCCACGACCTGCGCCACGCGGTGCTCTTCCAGCAGCCCGTCATCGACTCGCTCGAGTACCTCCTCATGGCGCGCCGGATCCGGGAGGGGCATCTGCTCTGGGACGAGGTGACGAACCACTCGCCGCTCTATGCCTACTGGCTCGCCGGTCTCCTCCATCTCTTCCGGGACAACCTCGATCACCTGCGGGCGGCGCAGGCGATGGCGGTGGGGGCCGGCACGACGCTGTTCGTGTGGTCCATGGCGCGGCGGTGCGCGGGGCCGCTGGCGGGCGGCGTGAGCGCGTGGCTCGCCGCCACGCTCTGGCCGCTCGTCTACCACGATACGGAGATCCTGGTCGAGCCCCTCGCCATCGTCCTCAACGCGGGCGCTCTCTGGGCGCTCATGGTCGCGCGGGGCCGTCCCACGGTCCTCGCGCTGGCGGGACTCCTGCTCGGGCTCTCCACGATCACGCGCCCCAATGCCGCGGCCTTCGTTCCCATCGCGGCGCTCTGGGCCGGGTGGCAGGCGTGCGCGTCCCGCGGTGAAGAGGGGCCCCGCGCCGCGGGGCGGCCCCCTTCGCGCCGCGCGCGGGCCCCCGTGGCGGCGGCGGTCGTCATCCTAGGCGCGGCGCTCGCGGTGCTCCCGGTGCTCCTGCGAAACCACGCGGTCTCCGGCGCGTGGATCCTTCAGACCAATAGCGGCCTCAGCTTCCATGAGGGGAATCGGCCCGGAGCCGACGGCACGCCCAACGTGCGGCCCGGGCGCCCCTGGGCGCTGCTCGCCGCCATGGCACCCGCCCGCGGGCTGACGTCGCCCGCGGCGCAGGACGCTTTCTATCGCGGATTGTCGCTTCGGTGGTGGCGGGAGGCGCCGGATCGGGCGTTCGCCCTCTTCGTGAAGAAGGTCTTTCTCTTCTGGAACGCCTACGAGACGCGCCCGAGTCTGGACGTCTACTATTTCCGGAGCCTGTCTCCGACCCTCTCGCTCCCCTGGCCCGGCTTCGGCACGCTCGCGCCGCTCGCGCTCCTGGGCGCCGGCGTCGTCCTCCTCCGGCGGCGGCCGGAGACGGATCTCCTGCTGCTGTACGTGCTGGTCTACACGCTCGCGACGGCGGCGTTCATGGTGAGCAGCCGCTACCGGATCCCGATCGTGCCGGCGGCTCTCCCGCTGGCGGGGGTCGGCGTGGCGGACCTGGTGCATCGCCTCCGTTCGGGAAACGCGCGCCGGGTGCTCGCGCCGATGATGGTGCTGATCGCGCTGGCGGTGGCGGTCCGCTGGACGCCCTCGGACCTTCTCGTCCGGGACAACGCGGAGGAGCACTACAACGAGGGGACGCGCTTCATGGAGATCGGGCGGTTCCCGGAGGCGGAACGCGCCTTCCGCAGGGCCTGGGGCGAGCGGCAGGACGACGGCCGGGTTGCGAGCAATCTGGGCGCGCTTCTCGTGCGAACCGGCCGCGCGCCGGAGGGGCTGGGCTGGCTCCGGAACGCGGTGCGGCTGTACCCCGAGTTGCCGGAGGTGTGGGCCAACCTGGGGATGGCGGCGCTACTCACGGGACACCCGGAGGAATCGGAGAAGGCGTACCGCGAGAGTCTGCGAATCGATCCGGACGTCGGCGCGACCCGGCTTGGCTTCGGGTTCCTTCTCCTCGCCCGCGGTGATCGCGACGGGGCCGCCCGGGAGTTTGTCGAGGCGCGGCGCCTGGGAACGACGCTTCCACCGGAGGCGATGGCGGTCATGGCCCCGCCGATGGCCCCGCTGGTGGCGCCACCTTGACAGTCCCCGCGGAACCTCCCTAGATTGAAGGCGGATCGCGTCGCGGCGCGTGGCGGGAATCGGGGGTTCCCACGAAGTCCCGTCGCGCGGCGCCCTCTCCGGAGCGTGATCCCATGGCGCGGCGCAAGAAGTCCGACCAGCGTTTCAACGCTCCCTTCCGGGATCTCGATAAGCGTCTGGGATCACCCAGGCCCGCCCATTCCAGGGACGAGAAGCCGGCGCCTCCCTCATCGAATTCGGCCCGCGCTCCGCGCGGGACGTCTGGTTCCGAGTCGGCCCGCGCTTCGCGCGGGACGTCTGGTTCCGAGTCGGCCCGCGCTCCGCGCGGGACCTCCGGTGTTTCCGAACCGCTCTCCGGCCCCGACGACGACGCCACGCTCTTCGATCGCGCCATGGACGGTGTGACGCCGGTCGATCGCGGCCGCCGCCGGCGACCCGGCCCGAAGCCTGTCGAGGTCGCGCCGGGGCGCGCGCCCGACGACGAGGACGGCGAGGCCTACGCGATCCTGGTGGGGCTGGTCTCGGGCGAGGTCCCCTTCGACATCACCGAGACGGGCGAGTACGTCGAGGGGTTCGTGCCCGACTTCGATCGGCGGCAGCTACGCAGGCTTCGCGCGGGCGAGATGTCGGTCCGCGACGAGCTCGATCTGCACCGGATGACCAGCACCGAGGCGCGCGCGGCACTCGACCGGTTCATCCTCGGCGCGGTGGACAGGAGGCTCTCCTGCGTGCGCGTGGTGCACGGACGCGGCCTTCACTCGAAGGAAGAAGGGCCGGTCCTCAAGGAGAAGGTCGTGCGGTGGCTCTCGGGGAGGCGCCTGGGCAAGGTGGTCCTGGCCTTCACGAGCGCCCGCCCCGTAGACGGCGGGACCGGGGCCCTCTACGTCCTTCTGCGAAGGCGGCCCAGACCCTGACGGCGGGCGGAGCATAGGAGCAATGACTGCGCACACTCTTCCCAAGCGGGCGGATCCGAAGCTCGCACACGGGCTTCTCTTCAGCGCGCTGCTGCACGCGGTGATCCTCCTGGGCCTGGCGGCCGTCGTGGCCC
>JBGPLH010000217.1:0-5748 GCA_041486365.1 Thermodesulfobacteriota bacterium
ATCGTGGCGAGCTGCCCGTCCACGTAGAACCGCACCAACGTGACGCCCACGTTGTCCGTGGCCGAGGCGGAGATCAGTACGACGCCGGACAGGGTCGAGCCCGCGGCGGGCGCCGTGATGGAGGCCGTGGGGGCCGAGGTGTCGGGCGGCGGCCCATTGGACACGGTGACGGAGACCGGCGCGGAGCTCCCGCGATTGCCGGCCGAGTCGTAGGCGTCCGCAGCGATGGTGTGGGCGCCGTTCGCCGTGGTTGCGGTATCCCAGGTCGCGCTGAAGGGCGCGGCCGAATCGGTCGCGACGATCTGCCCGTCCACGTAGAACCGCACCTGCGTGACACCCACGTTGTCCGCGGCCGAGGCGGAGATCACCACGGAGCCGGACACGGTCGAGCCCGCGCTGGGCGCCGAGATCGACACCGTGGGCGCCGACGTATCGGGCGGCGGCCCGCCGGTCCCGAGGGCCGCCGTGACGGCCCGGAACGCATTCAGGCGGCCCCAGCCGTAGTGGATGTCGAAGCCCGCCGTGCCGAGATCGTCGGCGTTGGCCTCGAGGATCGCCTCCGCCTGCTGCGGCGTCAGCGAGGGCTTGGCGGCGAACAGGAGCCCGATCACGCCGGCCGTGATGGGGGCCGAGAAGGACGATCCCGACACGCTGGCCCAGTTGCCGCCGTCCGTCGTGGTGTAGATGCCCGAGCCGGGCGCGGCCACGTCGACGTAACTTCCGAAGCTCGCCCAGGTCGGCAGGGTGTCGTCGCTGGCCGTGGCGGATACCGAGACGACGTACGGCGTGTCCGGTGAGCCGTCATCGACGCCGTAGTTTCCCGCCGAGGCGGTGACGAGCCCTCCCTTCGACATGAAATACTGGGCCGCCGCCAGGATGGACGGGGTCGAGTGGATCCCGGCGAAGGAGAGGTTGGCGACGCGGGCGCCATGATCCGCCGCCCAGATGAGGGCCTGGATGATCGCCGAATCGGAGGCGTAGCCGGTCGTCCCGGCGACGCGCATGGGCATGATCGGGTTCGTGAACGCGAGTCCCGCCACCCCGAGTCCGTTGTTCCCCGCCGCCGCCGCGCTGCCGGCCACCTTCGTCCCGTGCCCGTACACGTCGCTCGTGTCCGCGTTGTCGTCGAAGAAGTTCCAGCCGGGCACCAGCCTCCCGGCGAAGTCCGGATGGTCGGGATCGACGCCGCTGTCGAGGATAGCGATCGGCGCGGAGCCGCCCTGGACGTAGTCCCAGGCCCCGAAGGCCTGGATCTTCGCCAGGTGCCACTCGTTGCTCAGGAGGGGGTCGTCCGGCACGAAGGTCGGCTCGTGCAGAGTCTCGGGCTGGGCGAACTCGAATCGCGCGCTGCGCGCGAAGGCGGCCTGCGGGGCAAGGCCCACGGCCGGCGGCAAGTCCACGACGAGCATGCGCACCCGGTCGATGCGACGGAGAATCCGGCCCCCCTGCCGCCCGACCTCGTCCTCGGCATCAGCCAGGTTCGCACCTTCGCGCACCTGCAGGATGTACTTCCCCGTCACGTAAACAGGAGGCGCCGCCCCAACCGAATGTAGGGTTGCGCCCACCAGGAATGCGGCCACCCAAGCGACGAGCCCTGCGCGTCGCATCGTGATCGCCATTCTCCGAAGAAGGACATCCATCGTCATCATGCCTGTTCCGTTCTGTCCGGCCGGGCCTCCGCGCGGGAGCGGAGGAGGTGCTGGAGAGTCGTTCATGCGCGGGAGCGCAACCTTCTCGGGCGCGGGTCCGCCTTGCACCCGAGGAGAAGGCTGCAACGGCTGTGCCGAAGGCTTCGCGCGGTAGGGGGTGTCGCAAGGGGGCGTCCCAGCTTGGAAAGTCACGGGCGGGGACGAAGGCGAAAAGCGGCACCGTGCGACGAGGAACGTCCCGGCAATCAGGATCGTGATTGCCGATTACGATCCCGTATTTCGCAGGAGGCGCGATTTCCTCTTTGACTTGGCGATCGAGCAGCCGTAGGATTGGTCACGTCTGTCGGAGCGCGTCGTGGGGAGGCGTCGCTGCTCCGTGATCGGATCGCGCGGCGGTAAGCGATCCGGCCCCCAGTGTAGATCATTAGATCGAGAAAGTTCCAGTTCAATAGCTCCACGCCCCCCCCTTAATGCAAGCCGGACGCCCGATCAAGCCCTCCGTCTCCTTCTGACGTGAGGGCATCGGTGCTTGCCCCTTCCCTGGAGGGCGGACCATGATCCATCCAACGATCGACCACGATCCCTTCGAGGACACCGGGGGCATGGGCGCCTACCGCCGCGCGATGGCGCGCTACACGGGGGCTACCGCCCTGGATCTCTCCGCGAGCGACCCGCTCTGGGTCGATCCGGCGCCGGCGGCTCCGGGGACGGCCTATCGAAACCTGTCGGCCCTCGCTCCGCTCGGGACGGTGTCTTCGGAGTCGGCCCTCGCTCCGCTCGGGACGGCGTCTTCGGAGTCGGCCCTCGCTCCGCTCAAGACGCCATCTTCAGAGTCGGCCCTCGCTCCGCTCAGGACCTCGGGCCGGCCGGTGCTTCGCGCGGACGGCACGATCGATCCGGCGGGGCTCTGGGATCGGGGCCGACTCGCGCTCAGGCTGCGCGGCGCGGACGCGCGCGCGCGCGCCCCCTGGATAGAATCACCCGAGCCGGAGCTCGAGTCTGACTTCAAGCTCTTCCCGATCAAGCGCCGCGCCTTCACCGGGACCTTCGCCGAGCGGATCGCCCGGTGGCTCCGGGTGCTGCCGGGGGACTTCGCGCCGGTGATCGACGATTTCGGTCGCGACGCGGGTTACGAGGCCGCGGTCGCGGCGTTCTTTGATCTCCTGTACCGCCGCTGGTTCCGCGTGGAGACCTTCGGGATGGATCACGTGCCCGCGGAGGGGCGCGCGCTGCTCGCCTCCAATCACGCCGACTGGATGATCATGGACGCGGCGATGATCGCGGTGGCGACCCGCAACTACCACCCGGCGCGACGACAACTCCGCGCGCTGGTCGATCGCTTCGCCGCGAACCTTCCCTGGTGGAGCATCTTCCTGGCGCGGACCGGCCAGGTGCTCGGCTGTCCCGAGAACACGCTGAAGCTCCTCGAGCGGGAGGAGCTGGTCCTCGTCTTTCCGGAGGGGTCGCGCGGCGCCACGAAGCCCTTCCGCGAGCGGCACCGCCTGGCGAAGTTCGGCTCCGGGTTCGCGCGGATGGCGATCCTCACGAAGACGCCGATCATCCCCGTCGCGGTCGAGGGGTTCGAGGAGCTTCACCCGGTGATCGCCAACCCAACGGGACTCGCGCGCCGGTTCGGGCTGCCCCATTTCCCGATCACGCCGACCTTTCCCTGGCTGGGCCCGCTGGGGCTCGTGCCGCCGCCGGTGAAGTGCTTCATCGAGTTCGGTCGCCCGATCCTGACGGAGGGTTACGCGGACGGTGCGGCGGAGGATGAGGAGGCGGTCCTGCGGTTGTCGGAGAAGGTCCGCTTCATCGTCCAGGATCTCTACCAGCACCTGCGGGCGCGAAGGCGGTCCTTGATCGGAGGCTGAGCCGGCGGGACGTGGAATCGTTGGGAGCCTCTCCCGGACAGGAGGGGCTCTTCGTTTCCGGCGCGCGATCGCGCCTCAGGGGCGGCTGAAGGAGGCGAGGACCGGGAAGTGGTCGCTCGGGTAGAGCCCGTCGAAGCTCGCGTCGACAATTCCCGCGGTGAGCGGGACGAGGGGTCCCGTGTAGAGGACCCAGTCGATACGCCCCACCTGCAGCAGCGGCTTGCCGGTAAAGTCATGAAAGGTCCCGTCGCCGTAGGGAGCGCCGGGTCCGCCGTGCGTTTCCTCCCAGGCGTCGCGGAAGGCGGGCGGTCCGTCGAGGAAGCGGCGGTGCACGTCGAGGGAGGCGTCGGAGTTGAAGTCGCCGACGACGATGGCGGGGCCCGGGTCGTTCGCCTCGCCGTGGTGCTGGCGGAGGAAGTTCAGGATCAGGGACACCCCTTCCATGCGGGCCCGTTGCGACCAGTTGTCGAGGTGGGTGGAGATGACCACGAGCGGCCCGCCGCAGGCGACGTCGACGAGCCGCGCCCAGGCCGCGCATCGCGGGAAGGCGGCGTCCCAGTCCTGCGCGGGGCGGGAGGGATCCTCGCCCAGCCAGAAGACACCGCCCTTCTCGTAGCGGAAGCGATCGGAGCGGTAGTAAATCGCGTTGAGCGGATCCTCCTCCGGCGGGACCCGAGCCTCCACCGGGTCGCTCACGGGCGCGCGCACCATCCCCGGAAGCTCCCCGTCGAGATCCGCGAGCTGCCCGCGGGTGCCTTCCTGGATCCCGACGAGATCCGCGTCCGCGAGCCGGATCGCATTCAGCACGCGCTTGCCACGGAGGTCCCAACCGGCGGCTTCTCGCGGATCCCAGGCGCCAAGGATGTTGAAGGTGAGGACCGTGAAGGGCGCTTTGGCCATGGAGACCCGGGGTGGCGGAGCTCGTCGCTCGATGAGCGGCATTCTATAGCAAGCGTCCCCGCGGAACCATCACGACAAGGCCCACGGGCGCCCACTCCCCGGCCTCGTCAGGGGCAGGCTTCGCGTCACCGGCTTGTGGTACAAAGGATGCTTTGATTTCCCTCCGAAGAGGGCCCCCGCCTTGAACCGGACCCAGCGCCTCCTCGAGCTCGTGAACTTCCTGATGAACGCCCAGGGACCGGTGTCCTTCCGCCGCGTGAAGGACACCTTCCCCGACTACCACGCCGAGAACGATGAGTCCGCCCGCCGCAAGTTCGAGCGCGACAAGGAAACCCTGCGCGAGCTGGGTATCGTGATTCAGGTCGTTCCCGACGAGGAGATGGAGGGCTCCGAGGGCGCCGCCTACCTGATCGACCGGGCGGAGACCTTCCTCCCGGCGGTGGAGTTCGAGGAGGACGAGGTGCTGGCGCTTCTCCTCCTGTCCCGCGTCGCGCGCCGGATCGATCACTTCCCGCTCAAGCGCGACGCCGACCAGGCGCTCCGCAAGAACCTCTAAGACCGCCAGGACGATCCCGACGGGGACGTTCTCGCGGGACCCTTCGTCCGGCTTCCCGATCTCGCCCGGAACCCCCGGCAACCCGAGTGGCTCCAGACGATCCACGACGCGATCCTCCAGCGCCGCACGCTCCAGGCCCGCTACCACACCTTCTGGAGCGACGAGCTGAAGACGCGGAAGATCGATCCCTACGGCCTGGTCTACCAGGCCGGGCGCTGGTCGCTCGTCGGGTGGTGCCACCTCCGCCGGGACGTGCGCGTCTTCCTCGTTGAGCGCTTTCGCGACGTGCGCGCGGTGCCGCGCAGGGGATCGAAGCCCGACTACGAGATCCCGGCGGGCTTCGACGTGCGCAAGGCCGTGCGCACGCCCCCCTGGCTCTGGGAAGGAACGCAGCCCGTGGAGGTCGAAATCGATTTCTCGCCCCGGGTCGCCTGGCAGGTGGCCAAGTCTCACGACGATGTGGGCGCCTTCGAGACCCTCCCCGACGGACGCGGTCGGCTCATCGTATCCGCCACGAACCCCGAGGCATTGATTCATTGGATCCTCGGCTTTGGCGCCGACGCCCGCATCCTGCGTCCGCCCGATGTGGTCGAGGGACTCCTGGGCCGCATCCGGGGGATTCTGCGCGGCCTCGACAGGGCTCCCCGTTCCGTGGCGCCAGGGCGCCGGGGGAGCCGCGGAACGAAGATGCCGCGCACCGGCCCGGAGGAACCATCGCGCAGCCGCAAGGCCTCCTCCGCGACGGAAGCCAGCCGCACGCACACGGAGCTTG
>JBGPLH010000218.1:0-5745 GCA_041486365.1 Thermodesulfobacteriota bacterium
GGAAGCGGAGGAACTCGTTCTCGCGCTTTTCCTCGCCCATGGTCGAAGAAGGGCGATCGGCGTAGTGGTGGCCCGGGTAGAGAACCACGTCGTCCTCGAGGCGGAGCAGTGTCTCGTGCAGGCTCCGGTACATCGCCTCCGGATCGCTGCCGGGGAGATCGACCCGGCCGCAGGAGCCGATGAAGAGCGTGTCGCCCGAGACGAGGCGCTTGTCGACGAGGAAGCACTGGGAGCCAGGCGTGTGCCCGGGCGTGTGCAGCAGGGTGATCTCCACACCCCCGATCCTCAGGACGTCCCCCGCCTCGCTCCGGATCAGGTCGGAATCCGAGGCGCCGGTGAAGCGCTTCAGGAAATCCGCCTCGGCCCTGTGGATCACGACCTTCAGCGGCTGCCGCTCCAGCAGCTCGGCGATCCCCTGGATCTCCGACCCGCCGAGCCTTCCGCCCACGTGGTCTGGATGCGAGTGCGTCACGAGGGCGTGCGTGATCGTGTAGCCCTCCTTCGTGCACAGATCGACCAGAGACCCGACGTCCCAGGCGGCGTCCACGATGACCGCTTCTCGGGTGCTCGGATCCCCGATCAGGTAAACGAAGTTCTGCATCGGCCCGGCCAGCACCTGCCGGAACCAGATCTTCTCCGGCGCCTCGGTCTTCATCCCTTCTGCCCCTTCCGGGGCGCCCGCTTCACGGGGGCCGGGTCCGCCGCCGCGCGCCTTTGCGCATGGGAGCGGAGCCCTCGCTCCCAGAGGTACTCGGCCTCCCCGCGGTGCTTCCCGGCCCAGCGCGACAGGGCGAAGAGGAGATCGGACAGGCGATTGAGGTATGCGAGCGGCCAGGGGCCCACCGCGGGCTCCTCGCGGAGGAGTTTCACGAGCGTACGTTCGGCGCGCCGGCAGATCGTTCGCGCGAGGTGGAGGAACCCGCTCACGGGCCCGCCCCCCGGGAGCACGAAGGAGAGCAGCGGCGCCGTCTCCGCGGTGCAACGGTCGATGACCTTCTCCAGCGCCCGGACTTCCACCTCACCCACTCGGAACTGACCCGGGTACGTGAAGCCCGCCGGCGTGGCAAGCTCGCTCCCGAGATCGAAGAGCTCGTCCTGGAGCTTGCGCAGCACACCGTCGAGCCAGCGCGCCGGGGCATCCCGCCTGTCCGCCCCCTTCGGCCCCCGCTTCGCTCGGGATTTCAGGGTGACCTCGTTCCAGACACGGGCCAGCCCGAGCGCCGCGTTCAGTTCGTCGAGCGTCCCGTAGGCCTCGACGCGGGGCGCGTCCTTGGGAACACGGGAGCCGTCGACGAGGCCCGTCTCCCCGAGGTCGCCCGTGCGCGTGTAGATCCGGTTGATCTTGACCATCGACGCCCCGCTTTCCGATCAGACTCTCTCGGGCCCGCGCTGCGCACCGGCCCTCGGGTCAGACTCTCTCGGGCCCGCGCTGCGCGCCGGCCCTGCGGCGGAGGCCTTCCCAGGACACCGCGTCCAGGGTGTCGCTCGAGACGGGCAGACCCGAATCCCGCCAGCCCGGCACCACGACTCTTCCCGCCCCGTCACGCGCGCCGCCGAAGCCGCCCTGTACGTTCCTCACGTCGTGGTAGCCGGCGCCGGCGAGGATCTGGGCGGCCTTCATCGATCGGCCGCCCGCCTGGCAACCGCAGAGGATCGGCCTATCCTTCGGCAGGATCTTCTCGACCACCGGGAGGAACTCGTCGTTCGCGGACATGCCCTGCGGCCCCCTGAGAAACGCCGGGATGTTGATCGCCCCCGCGGGGTGCCCCGCCGCGAACTCCTCCGGCGTGCGAACATCGAGGTAGACGGCCTCCGGCGTGTTGTCGAGGATCCCCTTCGCCTCAGGGGGCGTGACCTGCCTGATGTCGGCCATGAAGAACGCTCCTTTCGCAATGATACCCGGCGCGCATTCAGACGAACACCCGGATGCCGGGGCCGGAGGAGAGCCTTCTCCCCGCCGTTGTCGATCCGCCCCTGGGGCGGCGCGCCCTCTGGTTCCGGCCTCTGGGCCGTGATAGCTTTCCGTCCCGCCCCGGGGTCCGAAAGGAAGCCATCACGCCGATGGATCACGCAAGATCGCCGCGCCCCACACCGCCGGAGGAACCCCCCTCAGGAGAAGATCGTCACTCCGGGCTGCGCACCCGCGACGCCGTGGCATTCCTGATCGCCGCTCTCACCGCCATCTTCCTGGGGCGCGTCCTCTACGGCCGCCCGGTGGCTCCCCTGCCGATCGAGGAAATCCCCGGACGCGCGGCTCGCTTCGACACGGTGCGCGCCATGGCGGACGTGCACGCGCTGGTGGACCCGTGCCCGCGCCGCGTGACCGGGAGCGCGGGGGCGGCCTGCGCCGCGCGCTTCATAGAGAAGCGCTTCCGCGACCTGGGGCTCCCGGTGCGGACACAGAAGTTCCCGATGTGGCTGCGCGGGCGCCGGGTTTCCGGGCGGAACGTGTTCGCACTGTCGCGGGGGACCAGCACGCGCGCGATGCTCGTCCTCGCCCACTACGACGCCTCCGCCACGAGCCGGCAGTCCGCGGCGGACAACGCCAGCGGCGTCGCCACGCTCCTGGAGCTCGCGCGGATCTTCTCCGGGGAGACCCACGAGCGCGGGATCCTCTTCCTCGCGACCGACGGGTCGGAGTGGGGCATGATCGGCGCCGAGCGGTTCGCGGCCATGGAGGCGTGGAAGACGCTCCAGGGCCCCTACGCCACGGCGCCCTACGGGGCCCTCTCACTCGACTTCGTGAAAAGCGGGGTGGCGCGGGGGATCGCGCTGCACGGCTCGGGCCAGTTCGAGGGCTACACGCCGTTGTGGCTTCGGCGCCTCGTGGCCGGGGCGATCCGCGCGGCCGACATCCGGGTTTACCCGGAGACGCTGCCCCGGCAGATCGTCGCGCGGGCACTGCGCGTCTCATGGCAGGACCAGGGGCCGCTCCTGCGGCATGGAATTCCCGCGATCAACCTGTCCACGCTGGAAGCAGACCCCGCCGGCGCGCGGCGAGTGTACCACACGGACGCCGACGTGACGGCGGGCCTCCTCCCCGGCGCGATGGGCCTGTACGGCCGGGCCGCGGAGGCCGCCGCCCGGGGGCTGAACACCGCCGGTGTCACGGATTCCGAGGACGCCCTGAGCGTCACCGCACACAAGACCCTCTCCGCGTCATCGGCGCGCTGGATCGCGCTGGCGCTCTTTCTGCCGCTCCTGGCCCTCACCGCCTCGACGATCGCGCGGCGCCCCGCCGGGCTCGCCCGCGCCGCCCTCTGTCTGGCGCTCCTCGCGCTTCCGCTCTTCGCAGCCCTGCTCGCGTTGCGCCTCTCGTCGTTGGAGAACCTGCTCCCGCGCTTCGAGCTTTATCCCGCGACGCCGAAGGATCCCTTCCTCACGACCTGGCAGCCGCTGCCGATGATCCTCTCCCTCGGCGCCGGGGCCCTCGGCGCCGCCCTCGCGGCCTGGGCGCCGCGAACCGGCGCGTCGGCCCTACGGGCGGCCGCGCTGCTCGCGCTCCTCGCCGCGTGCTTCTGGGCCTGGGCGCGCAACGACCTCGCCGCGGCGCTCTTGCTCGCACCGGCCGCGTGGCTCTGGCCCTGGATGGGCGTCCTTCGCCGGCCTTCTCGGAGTCGGCCCGCGCTCCGCCCGGGATCCTCGGCGGGCCGGGGGCTCGACGCGGCTCTGCTCCTTGGGGGTGCCACGCCGGTCCTGATCCTCCTCTTCCTCTCCGGAAAGCGCCTCTGCCTCGGTCCCTGGATCCTCTGGTACGTGCCGCTGCAGGTCGCCTACGGCGTCTTCAGTCTCCAGGCGGCCGCGATCGCGGGGATCGCCCTGGCGGCCGCGATCGGGCTCCTGCGATCGGGGACTCCGGCCGAAACGGAGGGCGTGGCGGCCCCGCGGGCTTGAGCGGCGTCGTGGACAATCGTACATTCCTCAGGTCGTCGGCCAAGGGAGACGCGATGAAGCTGTGGGCGATCGGGTTGGTGTTGGCGCTCATGGTGATCCCGCTGCGGGCTGAAGCAGCCAGGAAATCCATCTTCCGTTTCGAGCAGAAATCGGAGCCCGCCGGGACGGAGAAGACACCGGTCGAAGAATCGCTGGCGCCGGCAGCAACCCCCGCTCCGCCGGAGGGGAGCGCTCCTCCCGGCGACGCCGGCGGACGCTCCGACTGGTACGGGGAGAAGTTTCCGAAGACCGTCACGCCGGGTGCCGGAGAGGAGTCTGGACTTCCGGGAACCCCCGCCGAGGAAGAGAAGACGCTGCCCGCACCCCGCTCCTCCGGGCGCGTGCGAACGGCGCCCATGGCGCCGCCCCCGGAACTGCCGATGGCCGCGCCCTCGCCCCGGCCGGCCTCCGCGCCGAGATCCATCGCGATCCCGGCCCCGCCGGCGCCTATGCAGCCACAGCGCCCCGCCCCCTTCGCCTACCCGCCGGCGCTGCCCGGAACGATCACGCCGCGCGGCTACGATCCGAGCCTCGCGCCCAGCGGCGACATTCGCTTTCCCGCCCCCGCCCCCGTCGTGAGCGGCCAGCCGCCCGTCCGCCCGAGAGCGCTCCCCCGGCTGGCGCCCTACGGCACCGCCCTTCCCCCGGATCAGTCGGAGCCGCCCGCCGCGGCGCCGAGGTAGGGCTCCGGCCGCGCCGCCGCGCACGCCCGCGCTATCCAGTCACGGATCGTTCCCGCCACCTCTTCCCACCGCCGCCCTTCCATCAGGTTGTGGGCCAGCCCCTGGAACTCGACGTAGTCGGCGCCGAGCCGCTTCGCGAGGCGTCGCTCGCAGGCGGGCGGGAAGAAATAGTCATGCTCCGCGCCCAGGACGAGGATCGGCAACCGCCGGACGCGCGCAGGCCGTACCCACGAAAGCCCCATCACCATGTCGAGGCAGCTCATCCCCGACTCGGGAACGAGCTTCGCGAAGCAGGCGGCCACCTCCTCCTCCGGCCGATCGGGGAGATGAAAGAGCCGGCGCGCCATGCGGGCATCCTTGATCGGCACCGATTGAAGGAACGTGGCCCGCGCGAAGGTGAGCGGGTAGCTTGCCATCATCTTGAGCGACGTCAGGAGCGGAACGCCCCGGTTCGGGACCGGAGTCACGAGCACGGCCCCCGCAATTGCGCCGGAGTGCTCCGAGGCGAGCAGGCACTGCGCCACCCAGCCCCCCATGCTGTGGGCGACGAGGATCGGCGGCACGCCGCCAGCGATCTGCGCGATGGCCGCCGCGAGGCGCGGGACGTGGTCGCGCACGCGCAGGCGGTCGTAGCGCGGCCCGCACGGCTCGGCACCGTGCCCCTCGAGGTCGAGCGCGTGGCAGGCAAACCCCTCCCTCGCGAAGAAATCCAGAAAGTTCTCCCAGCACCAGGCGCCGTGCCACGCGCCGTGCAGGAAGAGAATCGGTGGGACCGCGCGCGGCGTCGCAGGCACTCGGCTCACCAGGGATACCCGGTGAAGTGTCGTCGCCATGAGGTGACTCCTTTGGCCTCGGCGGATGGCCGCGAGGGTACGGGCCGGGGCTGGGTCACGCAAGGGTGTTTCGTTCCCGTGTGTTGATCGCGCCCTGCCGGCTGTCCTAGACTGGCGGTGTCGTCACCGGAGACGGGAGGGGGCGTGGAAAACGGACGGACCGGCGGGATGGCGGTGATCGAGGCCCTCGCCGCCCACGGCGTGCGGCACGTGTTCGGCATCCCCGGCGCCCACAATCTTCCGATCTACGACGCCCTGCTCGAAGCGGCAAAGGCCTCACGCCCGCCCGCGCACTA
>JBGPLH010000219.1:0-5736 GCA_041486365.1 Thermodesulfobacteriota bacterium
CCCCGGCTTCGCCGGGGACCTCTGATCAGATTCTCTCGGCCCCGGCTTCGCCGGGGACCTCTGATCAGATTCTCTCGGCCCCGGCTTCGCCGGGGACCTCGGGTCAGAATTTGTCGGCCCCGGCGGAACCGTTGACTTCCCCGGTTCCCTGGGCTAGCGTGACGCCAGAAACCCCGCGCGAATCGGGAGCTTCGGGCGCCGGCAACGGGCCCCTCCGGTTTCGGGATCAGGTGGCGCGGAGCCATTCACCGGCGCGGGGAAGGTCCCTTGGAGAAGGGGGTCGCCATGGCCGTCATCGGCGGCGTCTTCGGACTGGGCGTCCCGGAGCTGCTCATCATCCTCGTGATCATCCTGGTCATCTTCGGGGCCGGAAGGCTTCCGGAGATCGCGGGATCGCTGGGTAAGAGCATCAAGGCTTTCAAGAAATCGACGAAGGAGCCCGACGAGATCGACGTGACGGCGAAACCACCGTCGAGCACCGACACCCGCGAGAAGGTCGAGAAGCCGCCCCAGTCGGGATGAGCGCGGGCAGGCAATTGATGACACGGCAAGGGCCGGTCGCCATGCGATCGGCCCTTTCGATTCCGGGACATCCCTCTTCGCCGCCCGCTCAGTCCGCCCGGCGGACCTCGAATCGCACGTCCGCCTGCCAGGTGGGCTGCGGGGCAAAGAGAATCAGGAAGCCGCTCTGCCCCTCCGCGGGCAGGGGCGTCGTCGAGGTGAGACTGCCGGAATCCGCATCGAGCTTGCCGGAGAGGGCGGCAAGCGGGCCGAGCCGCGCCGTGCGGCGCTGAAGCGCGCGACCGCTCCGATCGACGAGCACGCCGTCGAGGACCCAGGCTCCCTTCGGCGGCGCCGACCAGCGCGCCCTGCCGGTGACGACGTACAGCGGCGCGGCGCCCTGGCGCCCGACACGGCGGCCTGAAAGATCCTCGAGCCGCAGCGCTGCCTCGCCGCGCGCCGCGCCCCCGGGCCGCACGACCGCGGGGGTCCGCGCGAGCGGACCTTCGGGAGCGTAGAGCGTGAGCGCGCTCACAAGGGCGATCAGCAAACCGACCGCGAGTGACCCGGCGAGCGTGGCGATGGGGGGCAGGCGGAGCGGCGGCCGTATCGGGCGCCCGGCCGACGGCATGGGGAGCGAGAGCGACGCATCCGTGAGGATCAGGGGGCGCTTGGCGCTCCGCAGCGCGGACGGGTGCGCGCGAGAGAAGGCCCTCTGGGCGACATGCGGTCTCGATCCCGACGCGGGCCCGCCCTCGACATGCTGGTCCGAGCCGGGCGAGAGCCGACTTTCAAGGGGCTGTCCCTGGCTGGGGGAGTGGGGACTCTGGGAAGACACGGGCCGGGCCAGCTCCAGTACGGACTCGGCGTTCGCCCCCGGTTCCGAGAACGCTTGCTGGACTTTACTCGGGGAGGCGTCCCGTCCCCCCCTCATCTTGGGCCGCTCCATGTCGAGCTCGAGGGGCTCGCTCTCCCGCGGGCCCTCCACCTCTTCGCTCGCCCTCAGGGCGTCGTCGACGGAAGCGGGCCTGCTCTCCGTGAAGGAGAGGTGATCCCAGTCGAAGTCCTCGCTCCTCTCCCTGGGATCGCTCGCGGCGAGCCCGACGATGGGAATTGGCTCCGGAGGAGATCCGTCCGCATCGACGTCGGACGGCGCACCGAAGAGATCTTCCGCGCGCCCGGACCGCTTTCCCCCTTCCCCCTGGTTCATCTCGGGGGCTGCGGGCGCCTCCGGAGCGCGAAGGGCCGCATCGACCGCACGATCGATCTCGTCGGGATCGAGCGGCCCGATGGGAGTTTCCACCGAAGGCGCGCCGAAGACCACTTCCTCCGGCGCGGGCGCATTGGCGGCGGACCCGTCAGCGAACTCGGCGACGAACTCGGCGACGGACTCGGCGGCGGACTCGGCGGCGGAAGCAGGGGACTCGATCGACGCCGATTCGGCCTCCGCGGGTGAGAGCGGTTTCAGCTCGAAGGTGTGCTGGCACTTCGAGCAGCGCAGCTTCACCCCGGCGGACCGTAGGCGCCTGCCATCGAGCTTGAAGCGCGTGTGGCAATTTTCGCAGGAGACGATCATATTCCGCTGTCGCGCATGAGCAGGGCCGGCAAGCGCCGGCAGGCCCCCGGGCAGGGGTTTCCCCCCGGATTCCCCAATTTCGCCGATGGCCTTATGGATCGGTCGCTGTTGCCGGATTCTTTATAAGGACGCCTCTCCGACCGCGTGGGCCGCCGAGGGGTTCAGGGGATGGCACGATGGCAGCTTCCCTCCTGGACATGCGCCTTCTGCTCGTCACGGGGAAGGGCGGCGTCGGGAAAACCACGGTCTGCGCCTCCCTGGCGCTCCAGGCCGCCAAGCGCGGAAAGCGCGTGCTCCTCGTGGAGGTGGCCCCCCGCGAGCACTTCACCCGGCTCCTGGGCGCACCGGAGGGCGGCCACACCGAGCACCCGGTCGCCGAGAACGTCTGGGCGCTCAACCTCGACCCGGTGCTCGCGCTGGAGGAGTACCTCCAGACACAGCTTCACGTCCGGGCCGTCGTCCGGATGATCATGGGCAACCCGGTCTTCCGGCGGCTCGTGAACGTGGCCCCGGGCTGGCGCGACCTCATCACGCTGGGTAAGGTCTGGCACCTCGAGCGCCAGCAGGATCCCCGCACCGGCCGCCCGAAGTACGACATCTTCATCGTCGACGCCCCCGCGACGGGGCAGGGGCTCGGTTTCCTGCGCACGCCCCAGGCCTTCGTCGAGGCGGTGCGGTTCGGCCCCGCCAAGACCCACAGCGAGTGGGTGCGTGACCTGATCGAGGATCCGGCGCGCACGCGGCTCATCCTGGTGACGCTCCCGGAGGAGCTTCCGGTGAACGAGACGATCGAGATGGCGCGCGCGCTGCGCGAAAGGATCCGGGTCCCCTTCGAGCACGTGGTGGTGAACGCCGTCGCGCCCAAGCTCTTCACCGACCGGGAGGCGAAGGAGCTCAGGGCGCTGGGGGAGGATAGGGATCGCTCGTCGCTCCTCGCATCCGCGCTCGGGGACGATGCGCGGCTCGAGGACCTGCTCGGCGCCGCCGACGCCGCGATGAGCCGGCGCGCGCTTCACGAGCATCACCTCCGGCGCCTGCGTGCCCACCTCGGCCGCCCCGCCCGGGGCGGCGCCGCGAATCAGGCGGCGAAGACGCTGATCGAGCTCCCGTTCATCTACCGTTCGTCGCTCTCCATCGATGACCTGCGCGGCCTCGGGGAGATCCTCGAGACCGGTGGAAAGGGGCCCTCCGGTGCGACTTGAGTCGCTCCTCGAGGAGAAGCGGATCGTCGTGTGCTGCGGGAGCGGCGGCGTGGGGAAGACCACCATCGCGGCGGCCCTGGCGATCCGGGCCGCGGCGTCGGGGCGCCGCACGCTGGTGCTCACCATCGATCCCGCGCGCCGGCTCGCCAACGCGCTCGGCGTCTCGGTGCTCGGCAACGAGGTGCGGAAGATCCCGCCGCGCAAGTTCGCCGCGGCGGGCATCCCCCTGAAGGGGGAGCTGCACGCCATGATGCTGGACACCAAGCGCACCTTCGACGATATCGTGGAGCGCTTCGCGCCGAGCGAGGATATCCGCGACGCGATCCTCGGGAATGCGATCTACCAGCAGCTCTCCGACACCCTGGCGGGCAGCCGGGAGTACATGGCGATGGAAAAGCTCTACGAGCTCCACGCCGAGGGGGGCTACGACCTGATCGTGCTCGATACGCCGCCCACGAAGCACGCGCTGGATTTCCTCGATGCCCCCGACCGGATCATGGACTTTCTCGGCGGCGGCGTGGTGCGCCTCATGGTGAAGCCCTACCTGCTCGCGGGCCGGGTCGGCTTCAAGGTCTTCCGGCGTGGAGCATCGGGCGTCTTCTCCATCCTCGAGAAGGTGACGGGAATGGAGTTCCTGAAGGATCTTTCGGACTTCATCCTTTCCTTCGAAGGGTTGTACGATGGGTTCCGGCAGCGGGCCCGGCGGGTGAAGGCGCTGCTCGGGCAGGAGGGGACCGGCTTCGTCCTCGTGACCGCTCCCGAGCGGCTCGTGCTGGAGGAGGCGATCTTCTTCTACGAGCAACTCGTGGCCCACAAAATGCGTGTGGACGCGGTCATCGTGAACAAGGTCCACCTGGCGGCCGGGCACCGGTTCCGCGACTCGGCCTCCCGGCGCCGCGCGCAGGAGTCGGAGGCCGCGCTGTCCCCCGAGCGGATCGGACGGCTCGCGGGACGGATGGCGGAGGCGCTGGGCGACCCGGCCTTTCGATCCACCGCGGAGAAGCTCCTGCGCAACCTGGTCCAGCACCAGGTGCTCGCGGGGATGGACGCCCGCAACATCGAGGTCCTGCGGGGGCCACTGGGCGACGGCGTGGGTTTCGTGGAGGTGCCGCTGCTTCCGATCGACGTGCACGACTTCGAGGGACTCCAGCTCCTGAACGATCATCTGTTCCAGGCCCAGGCGGCCTGAGGACCCGGACGGACCCATGGCCCGCCAGATGCGAATCATCCTGTACACGGGCAAGGGAGGCGTCGGAAAGACAACCCTCTCGGCGATGACGGCCGTGCGCGCCGCGCAGCTCGGCCACCGCACGATCGTGATCTCCACGGACGCCGCCCACAGCCTCGCCGACTCGCTGGACGTGCCGATCGGCCCCGAGCCCACGAAGGTGGCCGAGAACCTCTGGGCCCAGGAGCTCGACGTGAACCGCGAGCTCTTCCTCCACTGGGACAAGATCCACCGGTACCTGACCGACTTCCTCCGGCGGCAGGGCTTCGAGGACGTGATCGCGGAGGAGATGGCCATCCTCCCCGGCATGGAGGAGCTCTTCAGCCTCCTCAAGCTCAAGGAGTACTCCGAGTCGGGGGAGTACGATCTCGCGGTGATCGACTGCGCGCCGACGGGGAGCACCGTGCGCATGCTCTCCTTTCCGGAGGTGGCGGGCTGGTACATGGACCGGCTCTTCCACATCGAGAAGAAGATCATGAAGGCCATCAAGCCCATGGCCGAGCGCATCGTGCGCGTGCCGCTCCCCACGGACGAGGTGTACGACAACGTCGAGCGGATCTACGGGCGGCTCAAGGGGATGAAGGAGCTGCTCAGCGATCCGCAGCACACCTCGATCCGGCTCGTGATCAACCCGGAGCGGATGGTGATCAAGGAGAGCCAGCGTGCCCTCACGTACCTCTCGCTGTACGGGTTCCCCGTCGACGCCGTCTTCGCGAACCGGATCCTCCCGCCCAGCGTCGACGACACGTACCTCGCGGGCTGGCGCGATATCCAGGCCGAGCACATGAAGACGGCGCACGCGTGCTTCTCACCGATCCCGATCTTCGAGGTTCCCATGTTCCCCCGGGAGATCGGCGGGCTCGAATTCCTCGCGGAGGCCGCACGGGGCGTATTCAGCGAAGGAGACCCCACCGACGTCCACTACAAGGAGAAGGTGATCGAGATCGCCAAGAAGAACGGGGAGTACCGGATGAGCATCCACCTGCCCTTCGCGGAGAAGGGAAACGTGGAGCTGTGGGTGAAGGGGGACGATCTCACTATCCGGGTGGACCAGGTGAAGCGGTCGATCCGGCTCCCCCGGGCGCTCAGCGGCAGGGCCGTCCGGAGCGCGAAGCTCGAGAACGGGCGCTTCGCGATCATCTTCGAGGGAGGAGCCGGATGACCGCCCGCAAACGGGAGGGCGTCTCCGCGTCGGTCGCGGAGATCGTGGAGGCGCGCTGGGAGGAGGG
>JBGPLH010000220.1:0-5734 GCA_041486365.1 Thermodesulfobacteriota bacterium
CCGGATCATCGAGGAGTTCATGCTCGAGGCGAACCAGGCGGTCGCGGAGTTCCTCACCGGTCGCGAGGCGCCGACGCTCTACCGGATCCACGAGCCCCCGGAGGCCAAGGACATGACCGCTTTCGCGGACCTGGCCAAGTCCTTCGGTCTGGTGATGGACACGCGCCGCGGCATACGGCCGCGGGATTTCGCCGAGGTGCTCCGCGCCGTGAAGGGGCGGCCCGAGGAGAACCTGATCAACCAGGTGATGCTCCGCACGATGAGGCAGGCGCGCTACAGCCCGGAGAACGCCGGCCACTTCGGCCTCGCCTTCGACCTCTACTGCCATTTCACCTCCCCGATCCGCCGCTACCCCGATCTCGTCGTCCACCGCGTGCTGAAGGAGGTGCTCCGGGCGGGTGGGCTCTCCCGGGAGCGCGCGCGCAGGCTCGCGAAGGCGCTCCCCGAGTGGGGGCTCCACACTTCGCGGCGCGAGCGCCTCGCCATGGAGGCCGAGCGCGAGATCGTGGCGCTCAAGAAGGCGCAGTTCATGCAGGACAAGGTCGGGCAGGAGTACGAGGGCTTCGTCTCGGGCGTCGTGAAGTTCGGGTTCTTCGTGGAGCTGTCCGCGTTCTTCGTCGAGGGGCTCGTCCCCATGCGCACGCTCGACGACGACGAGTACATCTTCCACGAGCGGTTGCACAGCCTCGTGGGGCGCACGACGAAGAGAACGATCCGCCTGGGCGACCGCGTGCGCGTGATCGTGGACGCCGTGGACGTGGAGCGCCGCACCATCGACTTCTCCCTCGTGGCCGCGGAGGAGGGGGATCGCGCGGCTCCCGCGGGCGCGCCCCATCTCCGGCCCGCGCGCGGCGTCCCCGTGGCTCCGGCCGGGAAGAAGCGAAAGTCGGGGAAGCCGAAGAAGCAAGGTCCCGAGCGCCGCGGAGGGAGCCGCCGGCGCCGGTAGATCGCGTGGAACTCGTGGGCCCCGCGAGGAGCCCGAGGCATTGCGGGGGCGGCTTTCGGCGTGCTAGGGTCCTGCCGCCACGCCAGACGATCCCCCGTTCCGGGCGCCCCGGCGCCGCGTCCCCCGTTGATCCAGGCCCATCCCGAGGAGCTCATGGCGCGCGCGTCCTTTCTTCCCTTTTCGCTTCCCGGAATCGGTGACGAGGAGATCGAAGCCGTCACGGCGGTCCTGCGCTCGGGCTGGATCACGACCGGCCCTGTGGCCGCGCGCTTCGAGGAGCGGATCGCCGCGCGACTGGGCGGAGGCTTCTGTCTCGCGACGAGCTCGGGAACCGCGGCGCTGCATCTCGCGCTGCTCGCTCTTCATCTGAAGCCCGGCGACGAGGTCATCTGCCCGTCGCTCACCTGGCCGGCCACGGCCAACACGATCGTGCTCGCCGGGGGGAAACCCGTCTTTGCGGACGTCCGGGCCCACGATCTGAACATCGACCCCGAGGACGTGGCGCGGAAGGTGACGCGCCGGACCCGCGCGCTCCTGCCCGTGCACTTCGCGGGGGCGCCCTGCGACATGGCGGCGCTCGAGGCCCTGGCGCGGCGCCACCGGCTCGCGATGGTGCAGGACGCCGCTCACGCCCTCGGGACCCTCTGCGGGGGCCGGGAAGTCGGCGCTCGGGGCGACGTGGCCTGCTACTCCTTCCATCCGACGAAGAACGTGACGACGGCCGAGGGGGGGGCCCTCTGGACGAAGGACGCGCGGATCGCGGACGTGGCGCGCCTCCAGCGCTTCCACGGCGTGAGGACGACCGCCTGGGAGAGAACCGGAGGTCCCGCCGGAGGTCCCGAGCGAAGCGAGGGCCGACTTCCAAAAAGATGCGCGGGCCGACAAGAATCTGATGTGCGAGGTCCCGCCGGAGGCCCCGCGCGCAGCGCGGGCCGACTTCGACACGCTGCGGGCCGACAAAAATCTGATGTGCTCGGCGGGGTGTCTAAGACGACCCGCGGCTACGATGTGGAAGTGCCGGGGCTCAAGTACAACCTGAGCGATCTGCACGCGGCGCTCGGCGTCGCCCAGCTCGAGAAGCTCGATGGTTTCCTGTCGGCTCGGGAGCGGCTCGCGGACCTGTACCGGAAGCGCCTGTCCGGGATCGATCTCCTGGAGATACCCGCCCCCCGGCTCGCGGCCGGCGACCGCCACGCATGGCACATTTTCCCGGTGCTCCCGCGGATCGATGCGCTCACGATCGATCGGTTCGAGATCCAGGAGCGGCTCCGCGACGAGAACATCGGGACGGGCCTGCACTTCCTGCCCGTGCACCGGACGCGCTTCTACCGGAAGCTCCTGGGGCGCGCGCGGCTCCCGGTCACCGAGCGGGCGGGCGAGAGGATCCTCTCGCTCCCGCTGTTCCCACGGATGACGGAAAGCGACGTCGAGGACGTGGCGGCCGCCCTCGAGAAGGTGCTTTCCGTCGCGCGACGGCCCGCCCCTGCCCCGGGGAAGCCGCGCGCCGCCGCGGCGCGACGCGCGCCCGCGCCGAAGCGGAGGGCCCGGTGAGCGAGCGCCCCTACCTCTCCGTGGTGATCCCGGTCTTCAACGAGGAGCCCAACGTCCCGTCCCTCGCGGAGCGTCTCGCGAAGGTGCTGGCCGCCTACCCGAAGCCGGCGGAGGTCGTTTTCGTGGACGATGGCAGCCGGGACGGGTCCGTGGCGGCGCTGCTCGGGGCCCGGACCGTCCTTCCCCAGGCGGTCATCGTGAAGCTCAACCGGAACTATGGCCAGCATCCCGCCGTCCTCGCGGGCTTCCTGCACGCGCGCGGCGACGTGGTCGTGACGCTCGACGCCGATCTGCAGAATCCGCCGGAGGAGATCCCGCGGATCGTGGCCAAGGTGGAGGAGGGCTACGACGTCGTCGGCGGCTTCCGCGAAGCGCGCCAGGACACCTGGTTCCGCCGGACCGCCAGCCGATGGGTCAACCGGATGACGGCCCGGATCCTCGGCGTGCGCCTGCGCGACTACGGCTGCATGCTGCGCGGTTACGCGCGCCCGGTCGTGGACCGGATGACGGGGACGATGGAGCGGTCGACCTTCATCCCGGCGCTCGCGTGCCTGTACGCGTCCCGGATCACCGAGATCGAGGTGGCACACGCGGCGCGGGAAGGGGGCGAGTCGAAATACGGGCTGTGGAAGCTCCTGCGGCTCAACCTCGACCTCATCACCGCATTCTCCCTCTTTCCGATCCGCATGGTGAGCTTCTTCGGCGTCGGCGTGGCCGTGCTCGGGGCGGGATTCGGATTCTTCCTGTTCATCCGCCGGCTGATCGTGGGGCCCGAATCGGAGGGCGTGTTCACGCTCTTCGCGATCCTCTTCGTGTTCGTCGGGGCGATCCTGCTCGCGCTCGGGCTGATCGGCGAGTACATCGGCCGGATCTACCACGAGGTGCGGCGCCGCCCGCACTTCCTCGTGGAGAAGATCTACGGAGGATCCGGATCATCAGACAATCCCCGGCGCGGCGACGGGATCTGAGCCGCCCATGAGCGGACCGCTGCTGCGCGCCGTGGTCTTCGCCTACAGCGAGATGGGCGCCATGGGTCTGGAGACCCTGCTCGCGCTCGGCGCCGACATCCCGCTCCTGGCGACGCATCCGGACGATCCGGGCGAGAAGGCCTGGTTCCGATCGGTGGGAACCATCGCGGAGAACGCCGGGATCCCAGTCTTCCGGTCGAAGGGCGCGCGGGCGCCGGGGCTCCTGGAGGCCGTGCGCAGTGCTCAGCCGGAGTTCCTTTTCTCGTTCTACTACCGCCGGCTCATCCCGGAAGAGATCCTCCGGCTCGCGCCCCGGGGCGCCTTCAACCTCCACGGCTCGCTGCTCCCGGCCTTTCGCGGGCGCGCGCCGGTGAACTGGGCGATCCTCCAGGGCGCGGAGGAGACCGGCGTCACGCTCCACGTGATGGACGCCGAGGTTGATCACGGCGACATCGTCGCGCAGGAGCGCGTGGCGATCACGCCGCGGGAGACCGCGCCCACGCTCTCGCGCAAGCTCGTGGACGCGGGGCGCACGCTGCTCCAGGGTGCGATCCCGCGCCTGGCCGGGGCCAGCGCCGTGCTCACGCCGCAGGATCACGGGAAGGCGACGATCTTCGGCGGAAGGAAGCCCGAGGACGGGCGGATCGACTGGCGGCGGAGCGCCGTCGAGATCGATCGCCTCGTGCGGGCGGTGACTGATCCCTGGCCCGGGGCCTTCGCGTTCCTCGGGCCGCGCAGGCTTATCGTGTGGGAGGCCCTTCCCGAGGAAGGGCCGGGATCGATCCGGCCCGGCAGGGTGCGCCTGGACGGAGAGCAGCAGGCGATCCGCGTGGAGACGGGGGAGGGGTTTCTCCGGCTGGCGCGGGTCCAGATCGAGGACGAGGAAGCCGGCGGCGCCTGGGAGATGCTGAGGGGCCGGATCGGGGAAGGAGGAATGCTCACGTGAAGGTACTGATCACGGGCGGCGCGGGATTCATCGGCTCGCACCTGTCGGACGCGTTCATCGGGCGCGGGGACGAGGTCTTCGTTCTCGACATGGCGGAGACGGGCAAGGTGCGCCACCTGCTGGGCGAGCCCCGGTTCCATTTCATCCACGACAGCGTGCTGAACGGGCCGATCGTGGAGGCGCTCGTCGACAAGGTGGACCTCGTGTATCACCTCGCGGCCGTCGTCGGCGTGGAGCACTACGTGGCCGATCCCTACAGCGTCCTCAACGTGAACATCAACGGCACCCAGAACGTGCTGCGGGCGGCCTACCGCTCCGGGAAGAAGGTGGTCTTCTCGTCCACCTCGGAGATCTACGGGCGCAATCCGAAGGTCCCCTTCGACGAGCACGACGAGCGCGTGCTCGGCTCCACGCGCATCGACCGCTGGTGCTACTCCACGTCGAAGGCGGCCGGCGAGCACTTCTGCTTCGCCTACCACCGGATGGGGCTTCCCGTGGTGATCACCCGCTATTTCAATATCTACGGTCCGCGACTGGACCAGACCGACATGGGCCGCGTCATCACGATCTTCATCGGCCAGATCCTGAGGAAGCAGCCGATCACCCTCGTGAACGGCGGCGCCCAGACCCGCTGCTTCACCTACGTCGACGACGCGATCCGCGCGACGGTGGCGGCGGGCCTCACGGAGCAGGCCGTGGGCGAGATCTTCAACATCGGCACGGCCGAGGAGACGAGCATCCGGACGCTCGCCGAGGCCATGGTGAATCTCACGGGCCACGAGGCGGGAATCGTCGACGTGCCGCAGGAGAAGGTCTACGGGAAGTACTACGAGGACGTGGGCCGGCGCGTGCCCTCCGTGCGGCGGATGGAGGAGATTCTCGGCGTGAAGATGACCACCCCCCTCGAGGAAGGGCTCAAGCTCACCCTCGACTGGTTCTTCGCGCAGCCGCGCCCGTGAGGGGGTGCGCGTGAGGTCGGCGGTGTTCGGGAGCGGTGAGGAAGTGCGGGTCGGCCTCAAGATCGACGTCGACACCCACCGTGGCCTCGACGAAGGCGTTCCCCGGCTCATCGAGCTCCTCGTCCGCGCGGGCGCTCCCGCCTCCTTCTACGTGACCATGGGCCCGGATCACTCGGGCCGCGCGGTCCTCCGTGTCCTCCGCCATCCCGGCTTCCTCGCGAAGATGCGCCGCTCAGGGGCGCTGCGCATGTACGGCCTGCGCACGGCGCTCTCGGGAACCCTGCTCCCGGCCCGCCCCGTGGGGAGCGGGTTGCCGCATCGTCTTCGCGAGATCGAGGCGGCGGGATTCGAGGCCGGGATCCAC
>JBGPLH010000221.1:0-5734 GCA_041486365.1 Thermodesulfobacteriota bacterium
CTCGAAATCGCTCAAGCCCTACCTCGAGACGGTCCACCCGGAGATCCTGCCGATCGAGTTCGCGGTGGAGGCCGACACGGAGCACGATGCCTTCAAGGCCCGCATCACCACGAAACGGGATGGGGCCAGGATGGAGACGGTCCTGGACACCGACTTCGTTGCGACGGCGGAGTTCGAGGAGGCCCTGCGCCTGGCGCAGGGCTTTGCGGGCCTGGGACTCCCGCCGTACACGCTCAGGAACGGCGACGACGAGCACGAGGCCCGTTCTCTCCAGGCGCTGGTCGACACCGTGATCGCCCTCGGCAAGAAGGGACAGTATATCCAGCGCTACAAGGGACTGGGCGAGATGAACCCGGACCAGCTCTGGAAGACCACGATGGACCCCGAGCTGCGGACGCTGCTCCAGGTGCGCATCGACGACACCGTCGAGGCGGACGAGATCTTCACGGTCCTCATGGGAGACCAGGTGGAGCCGCGCCGCGAGTTCATCGAAGCCAATGCTCTTGACGTCCGCAACCTCGACATCTGACGGCCGCCGTCACTCCCTGAAGGCGATCTGAATCAGGCGCCACGCCCGCCGCCCGCGGGTCCGGCACCGCGGAGAAGGGAATCCCGAGCATGCCAGAGAACCTGCCCACCACTCCTCCGGTGAACATCGAAGACGAGATGCGCAAGTCCTACATGGACTATGCGATGAGCGTGATCATCGGGCGGGCGCTCCCCGACGTCCGCGATGGGCTCAAGCCGGTGCACCGGCGCATTCTCTACGCGATGTTCCGCGAGGGACTCCTCTCCAACCGCGGCTACTCGAAGAGCGCCGGCGTCGTGGGAGAGGTGCTGAAGAAGTACCACCCCCATGGGGACTCGGCGGTATACGACGCGCTCGTCCGCCTGGTCCAGGACTTCAGCCTCCGATACCCGCTCGTCGATGGGCAGGGGAACTTCGGTTCGATCGACGGCGACCCTGCGGCCGCCTACCGCTACACCGAAGTGCGCCTCAACCGGCTGGCCGAAGAGATGCTGGCCGATATCGACAAGAATACGGTCGACTTCCAGCCGAATTTCGACGAGAGCACCCAGGAGCCTCTCGTCCTGCCGACGCGGATCCCGAATTTACTGCTCAACGGCTCGACCGGAATCGCCGTCGGCATGGCCACGAACATCCCCCCGCACAACCTCTCCGAGCTGGCGGACGCGGTGGTCGCGCTGGTGAGCGACCCAACCCTCGCGATCCAGCAGCTCATGGAGATGGTCCAGGGGCCGGACTTCCCCACGGGCGCATTCATCTGCGGCCGGGAAGGAATCCGCCAGGCCTACGAGACGGGGCGGGGGACTCTCACGCTCCGGGCGCGGGTCAACACGGAGCCGATCCCGGGGAAGGACAAGACGAACATCGTCATCACTGAGATCCCCTACCAGCTCAACAAGGCACGGCTGATCGAGCGGATCGCCGAGCTGGTGAACGATCGGAAGATCGAAGGGGTCTCAAACATCCAGGATGAGTCGGACCGCGACGGCATGCGGATCGTGGTCGAGCTGAAGCGCGGGGAGGACGCCGAGATCGTCACGAACCAGCTCTTCAAGCTCACCCCGCTGCAGAGCACCTTCGGTGTGATCATGCTCTGCATCGTGAACAACCAGCCGCGCGTACTGAACCTCAAGGAGTTGCTCGCGCGGTTCATCGAGTTCCGCAAGGACGTGGTGGTCCGCCGCACCGCCTTCGATCTCAAGAAAGCGGAGGAACGCGCCCACGTCCTCGAGGGCTACAAGATCGCACTGGACAACATCGACGCCATCGTGAACCTCATCAAGCGTAGCCCGGGGCCGCCGGAGGCCAGGGAAGGCCTTGTGCAGCGCTTCGCCCTCTCGGAGATCCAGGCACAGGCGATCCTCGATATGCGGCTCCAGAGGCTGACGGGCCTGGAGCGCCAGAAGATCCTCGACGAGCTGGCCGAGATGAAGGCGCTGATCAAGGACCTTCGGGACATCCTCGCCAAGGAGGCCCGCGTCCGGAAGATCG
This sequence comes from Thermodesulfobacteriota bacterium, assembly GCA_041486365.1. Classification (GTDB taxonomy): domain Bacteria; phylum JAUYMQ01; class JAUYMQ01; order JAUYMQ01; family JAUYMQ01; genus JBGPLH01. The sequence continues at coordinate 2,021 of JBGPLH010000221.1, forward strand.
TCCAGGACGAGATGAGCGAGATGAAGGAGAAGTACGGCGATGCGCGGCGTACCGAGATCGTGGGCGAGGTGGGCGATATCGCCATCGAGGAGCTGATCAAGGAAGAGGACATGGTCGTGACCATCTCCCACGGCGGCTACATCAAGCGCAACGCCGTGAGCCTCTACCGTGCGCAGCGCCGGGGCGGCAAGGGGAAGATGGCGGCCACGACGAAGGAAGACGACTTCGTGGAGTCGCTCTTCGTGGCCTCCACGCATTCCTACATTCTCTTCTTCTCCAACAAGGGGCGGGTTTACTGGCTCAAGGTCCACGAGCTCCCGCAGATGGGGCGGGCGGCCCGCGGCAAGGCGATCGTGAACCTGCTGCAGCTTGAGCCGGGCGAGACGATTGCCGCGCACCTGTCCGTGCGCCAGTTCGAGGAAGGGAAGTACGTGATGGTGGCCACCGCCCAAGGGACGGTGAAGAAGACCGACCTGATGGCCTACTCGAACCCGCGCAAGGGCGGGATCATCGGGCTCCTGCTCGAAGAGGGGGACGAGCAGATCGCGGCGCGGCTCACCGACGGGGAACAGCACGTTTTCCTCGCCACGGCGGACGGCATGTCGATCCGGTTCAAGGAGTCCGACGTGCGCCCGATGGGTCGCGTGGCCCGGGGGGTGCGGGGGATGGCGCTGGAGAAGGGCGACAAGGTCGTCAGCATGGAGACCGCTGCCCACCCGGCGAGTCTGCTCACGGTGTGCGAGAACGGCCACGGCAAACGGACCCCGACGGACGAGTACAGGCTGCAGACGCGCGGCGGCAAGGGGATCATCACGATCAAGACCACGGAGCGGAACGGCCGCGTGGTGGACGTGAAGCTGGTCACGGACCAGGACGACCTCATGCTGATCACGAGCGCCGGCAAGATTGTGCGTACTCCCGTCCGCGACATCTCGGAGATCGGCCGCAATACCCAGGGGGTGCGCCTCGTGGCGCTCGAGCCGGGGGAGAAAGTGTCGAGCGTCGCACGCCTCGCGGAGAGGGACGAGGACCCCGACGAGGAGCCGCCCGCGGCAGTGTGAAAACCCCTGGAAATCCGATGTTCCCCGGCTCCCCGGGCCGTGTTGACAGCCTCCAGGGGCGATGTTAGCTTCGCGATTTTCTAAAGGCACGCCCCCGCTGGTCATCCCCGCGCGGGGGTTTTCCCAATCACAGCAGGAAGGGGGGCCATGTCCCCCGCACGCACGCACTCCCAGGCGCTCTTCGAGGCGGCTCGCGCCTTGATCCCCGGAGGCGTGAACTCACCGGTTCGAGCCTTTCTGGGAGTCGGAGGAGAGCCGCGTTTCATCGCGAGGGCGAAAGGCGCCCGAATCACGGACGTCGACGGCTATACCTTCATCGACTATGTGTGCTCCTGGGGCCCGCTGATCCTCGGCCACGCGCATCCGCGAGTGGTCCACGCGATCCAGCAAGCGGCCGCCCGGGGAACCAGCTACGGCGCGCCGACGGCGGGCGAGGTGGAGATCGCGCGACGGATCGTTGCGGCGCTCCCCTCCGTGGAGAAGGTCCGGCTGGTGAGCAGCGGGACCGAGGCCGTGATGAGCGCTGTACGGCTCGCGCGGGCGGCCACAGGCCGGGACGCCCTGGTCAAGTTCGCCGGGTGCTACCACGGCCATGCGGACTCGCTGCTGGTGGAAGCGGGGTCCGGCCTCGCCACGCTCGGCATCCCGGGGAGCCCGGGAGTTCCGGAGGCGACGGCGCGGCTCACACGCTCGCTGCCCTACAACGATCTCGATTCGGCCCGCCGCCTCTTCGAGACGGAGGGGAGTGCAATCGCCGCGGTGGTCGTGGAGCCCGTGGCGGGAAACATGGGCGTCGTTCCGCCGGCTCCCGGCTTCCTGGAGGGCCTGCGGGAGCTCACGCGGGCATCAGGAGCGCTCCTGATCTTCGATGAGGTGATCACAGGCTTCCGCCTGGGCTTCGGAGGGGCGCAGGCCCTCTACGGGGTCAGGCCCGACCTGACGGTCCTTGGCAAGATCATCGGCGGCGGTCTTCCCATCGGTGCCTTCGGGGGCCGCGCTGATCTGATGGCGATGATCGCTCCGGAAGGGCCCGTGTACCAGGCGGGCACGCTCTCGGGGAACCCCGTGGCGGTGGCCGCCGGGATCGAGACCCTGCGAATCCTCGAGCGCGCGGACTACGATCTGCTCGACCAGCGGACCTCGGCCCTCGTCGGGCGCATGAAAGAGTGCGCCGACGCCGCGGGCGTATCGACCAGCTGGAATCGCGTTGGCTCGATGTTTACCTGCTTCTTCACGGAAGGGCGGGTCACCGACTACGCGTCGGCCAGACGCGCGGACGCGAAGCGCTACGCCGCCTTCTTCCACGAGATGCTCAAGCGGCGGGTGTACCTAGCGCCCTCGGCCTTCGAGGCGGCGTTCGTGTCGATGGCCCACGAGGAACGGGACATCACGCAGACGGTGAAGGCCGCGGCGAAGTCCTTCCAGGCCCTGGCAGCCCCTTCGGCAAAGCCGTGAGAAGCCCGGAGGTCGCTTGAAGGGAACGGTCGGCACGCGGTACGCGCTGGTGATCGATTTGGCAATTCAGGGGGTCGCGGCCCTCCTGATCGGCGCGGGTCTCGGGTGGTGGCTCAAGGCGCACTATGGTGCGCCCGCGTGGGTCCAGATCCTCTGCGTCGTTCTCGGAGTGGCGGCGGCCGTGGTCAACATGATCCGCTATCAGCAACGGCTCGAGAAGCTCGACGAGCAGGACGAGCGGCCCCAAGGCGAGGGATGACGCTCCCCGCGGAGGATCTTTGGGGGAAGCGGACCCTCGACGGTCTCGAGCGGAAGAATTTCTGGATTGTCGCGGCCCTGTCGGCCGCCGCCTGGCCCCTGTTCTCGAATGCCACGGCGCTCAACGTTCTTGGCGCGGGAATGTTGGGCGTGATGAACCTCCGGGCCCTGCGGCGCAGCGTCGAGGCGTTCTTCCGCGGGGACAGGAAGCCTTCCCGCTGGTTCGCCGCGATCCCCACGATCCGCTTTTTCCTCTTCTTCAACCTGATCGTGGTGGTGTTCCTGCTCCTTCCCGTGCAACCCCGGGCCTTCGCCGCGGGGCTCTCCACGGTGGTTATCGCGGCCCTCGTCGAAGCGATCGACCAGACGTTGCGGCCCGGGCAGGACGCGAACGGCAAGGAGGAGTAGATTGGAAGAGCACCTGAACGTCTTCGATGCGATCGTGCCCCCGGGGCTACGGGAGATCCGCGTGGGCCCGGACGAATGGATGACGATCCATCCTGCGGTGATCCTCGGCACTCTCTTCGTCTTCGCCCTGCTCCTGCTCGCGGCGTCGCGCGCCCGACGCGCGCTCCTGAACCACGACACCGCCCTCGTGCCGGAGGAGAAGGTGTCGCTGCGAAACGCCTTCGAGATCGTGATCGAGGCGATCCTTTTCCTGATGAACGACATCATCGGCCACAATGCCCGCCGGTTCCTCCCCCTGATCGGAAGCATCGCTCTCTTCGTCCTGGTGGGGAATCTGCTCGGTCTCATCCCGGGCTTCAGTCCGCCGACGATGAGCGTCAATACGGCCGGGGCTTGGGCGGTGATCGTGTTCGTGGCCTACAACGCCATCGGTATCTCGCGCCACGGGTTCGGCTACGTGAAGCAGTTTCTCGGGCCTTTCTTCGGCCCCTTCCGCATTGGCAGGATTGTCATCCCGAAGCTCCCGCTCCTC
>JBGPLH010000222.1:0-5733 GCA_041486365.1 Thermodesulfobacteriota bacterium
CCCCGCTCACGCTCGTGAGCCTCGTCGTGCTGGGGGGCCGGGTGCTCTCCGGCGAGCGGGCCCGAACGGAGCTCAAGGCGTTCCAGTTCTCCTCGTCCGTGGAGCGCCTCGCGCGCGCCCGTGGGTTCGATCTCTGATGGAGCCCGATCCGAGACCGACCGCCGCCACGCGAGTCTAGCATCGCGCCGATGGAGAGGGGATTATCGAGGGGAAGACGTGCGCGCTTAGGGCCGGGGTGAAAGAGGTGGAACGCCTGGTCGGATGCGGGCGCAGCACCTGACGCGGGAGAGGACGATGACCGAGGAAAAGGACGCTAAGGAGCCTGTGTACGGCGGGACGGCGGGGCCCGGCGCGGTGCACGGCCGGACCGCGCCGAAGGGGGAAGGGCTCGGCGCGCGGCGCCAGATGGTGAACTTTGCCTTCTACAAGGTGGACCCGGCCTGGCGACGACTTCCCGAAGCCGAGCGCGAGCTGGGGAAGAAGGAGTTTGCCGCCGTCGTCGAGCGCTGGGGGCACGAGCTGCTCGTGATCCCGTACTCGCTCGTCGGCATCCGCGCCGATACCGACTTCATGCTCTGGCGCATCTCCTGGACGCTGGAGCCCTTCCAGCAGATGTCGAGCGAACTCCTTCGCACGGGGCTCGGCAAGTATCTCTCGCAGCCCTGGTCCTTCCTCTCTCAGACGAAGCGATCCATCTACGTCGACAAGCATAGCCACGAGGGACAGGAGGGGAGCCGGCTCTACATCGTCCCCGGGCAGTCGAAATACCTCTTCGTGTACCCTTTCCTCAAGACCCGCGACTGGTTCCTGCTATCGCCGCAGGCGCGCCAGGGGATCATGAACGAGCACATCGAGGTGGGGCACAAGTTTCCCTCGGTGAAGCTCAACACGACCTACTCCTTCGGCCTGGACGATCAGGAGTGGGTCGTGGCCTTCGAGAGCGACGAGCCCTCCGACTTCGTCGATCTCGTCATGGCCCTGCGCGAGACCGAGTCGAGCCGTTACACCCTGCGCGACACGCCGATCTTCACCTGCATCTGCCGTCCCCTCGACGAGGTGCTGGCCACACTCGGCTGAGCCGATTCCAGACATGCAGCGGGAACGCTACTCCCTCGACGAAATCCCCGAATCCATCCGCGGCGAGCTCTGCGCGTCTTGCGGGAAGTGCTGCCGCGTGATGATCCTCGAGGGGCTCGCCATCGACCGGCGCTTCGCCTCGGAGCGCGCCTTCCTCCAATGGATTGATCTGCACGGCGCGTCCTCCGCCGTGAAGACCGCCGCGGGGCGCCGGACGCTCACCGTGACGATCCCCAAGCCCTGCTCGAAGCTCGTGGAGGAGAACGGCCGGTCGCGCTGCGGGATCTACGAGACCCGCCCGCTCACCTGCCACGAATACAACTGCCTCGAGGACGACGACATCGGCGACACGGCCTGGAAGCGGTACGCCCGAGAGCGGCGGGCGCACGCCGCGCGTCGCGGCGCCTGAGCGCTTCCGGGAGCCTCCTTGCCCAATCTCTCGTTCGTGGCCGTCAACTTCGCGATCCATCTCGCGCTCGCGCTCTGGATCGGCGGGACGATTTTCCTCGGCGCGCTCGCCGCGCCCAGCGTGTTCCGCGCCGCCCCGTCGCGCACCAGCGCCGGAGACATCGTGGGGCAGATGGTGAACGGATTCGCCCGGGTGAAGGTCCTGTGCATGATCGTGCTGGTGGCGGCGGCTTGGGTCCGGTTCCGTCGTTGGGAGATCTGGGGCGACTGGATCGCCGTGCGCGCGGCATTCATCCTGTCCGCCTGCGTGCTCGAATCGATTGCGACCTGGGGGATCGGCCCTCGGATCCGCGCGGCGCGCGCGGCGGTGGAGGAGGCGGGGCTGGACTTCGACCCGGAGGGCCCACGCCCGGAGATCCGCCGCAACGCGGCGGTCAACTCCAAGAACGCGCGGGCCGACTCTGGAAATGATACGGATCATCCGCTGAGGAAGCGGTTCCGAAAGCTTCACGGGTGGGTGATGGGACTGCAATCACTCGCCGCGCTGGCGGCGGCGGGGGCGCTGTTCACGTTTTTCTGATGGGAAGTGCCGGGGTCAGGCATGACTTATTGACTTTTGGAGAGCTTCTCCGCGGGCAGCGGATCATCCGCCGGAGCTCATCGTTATTCTCGAACTCCTCCGGCAAGAGCGACACGCCGTGAAGCGCGCACACGGGTCAAGTCGAAAGTTCGCTCCCACGTTCGGTCAACGACCTCCGGCTCCCTTCGAGGGTCAAGGGGCTCGATACGAGGCGATCGTGAGCGGCGGGTCGGGTCGAGCTCACTCGAGAGAACTCGACCACCGGCCGGTGGACGCCTTGTTTTCCGGGTTTGGGGCTCCGGCCGAGCGGGAAACGATCTCGGGCGAGGTGGATGAGCGGAGGCGGGGCGAGGGTTGTGGAAAATAAGTCAATAAGTCATGCCTGACCCCCCCTGTTACCGATGCCACACCAGCTCGAGCAGGTTCCCGTCCGGATCCAGGAAGTACAGGCAGTCGTGGTCGCCCCAGTCGATGGGGCCGTGGCAGGGGACGCCCTCGCGGGCGAACCCGTCGAGCGCGCGCTTGAAATCGCGATCCGAGACCTTGAAGGCGTGGTGGGCCTTGCCGAGCGGATCGTTGATGATCGTGCGTGCCACGGGGCGCATCTTCCGGTTCAGGTGAAGCGCGATGTTCTTCCCGCCGCACCGGAGCAGCAGACCGTCCTTCCCCAGATCCTGCACGAATTCGAGCCCGAGCAGATCGCCGTAGAAGCGCCGTGCGCGCCCGAGGTCGCTCACCTCGATTCCGAAATGGTCGAGATCGGTGAGGCGGATCATCTGATCCTCCGTCCCAGACCCCGGGACCGTAGCAGGGGCTCCGCGACGCGGTCAACCCCGGCGGGGACGATTGACAGCCGACGCCCGCGGTGGTCTCCTTGGCCGGCTCCCCGGATCCCGGAAGGTCCCTCCGTGCGTTACCACGTCTCGCTTCGCAACATGGGTTCCCAGGCCACGGCCGGGACGCTCGTGGCCTGCGCGCGCGCCGCGGAGGATTCCCGCGTCTTCGAGGGGGCCTTCGTCGTCGACCATCTTTTCATCCCGCCGGAGGAATCGGAGGGCAGCGGCGGGCGCTACCTCGAGGCGCTCGCGACGCTCGCGTTCCTCGCGGGCGCGACGTCGCGAATTCGGATCGGCGTGTCGGTGCTCATCGCGCCCTACCGCCCCGCGCTCCTCACGGCCAAGCAGGTGGCCACGATCCAGGAGCTCTCGGGCGGGCGCCTGATCCTCGGGGTCGGCGTCGGCTGGATGGACGCCGAGTTCCGCGCGCTCGGCGTGCCGCGGCAGCGGCGCGGCGCGCTCACGGATGCGCTGCTCGGAACGATCCACGACGCGTTCGAAAATGACGTGATCGAATCAAACGGCCAGAAGGTGATCTTCTCCCCGCGCCCCCCGCGGCCGCCCATCTGGATCGGCGGGCGGGGCGAGAAAGCGGTTGAGCGGGCCGCCCGGTACGGCGACGCCTATCACCCGATCGCTATCCGGGACGAGGACCTGCGCGAGCGGGCCGAACGCCTGCGCGAAGCCGCGGCGACGCTGGGACGCCCCACGCCGGCCATCGCGCTGTACGCCCCCTTCGACGGGAGCGTCGATCAGTTGGTGGATCGGCTCGGCGAAATGAAGGACCTCGGCGTGGACGACGCGGTGATCGCCTTCGGCCGCTACGCGGGCGCGGAGGGGTTCCGCGAGAAGGTGGCGCGGTTCGCGCAGGACGTGGCGCCGCGGCTGGCTTGAGACGACCTGTCAGATCCGCGGCGGCTTCACCTTCACCGCCTTCTCGACGGCGAGGGCGGCCTGAAGGGCGAGCGAGTCATTGCCGCGTTTCGCCATGATCTGCACGCCGATCGGAAGGCCGTCCTCCCCGTTGGCCACCGGAACAATGGCCGCCGGGTCGCCCGTGAGTACCGACAGGTAGACCGGAAGCGCCGCGTACAGGAGCTGCTGGTCGACGCCGTCCACCACCGGCCCCTGGTCTCCCACGGGCGCCGTGGTCGGGAGCACGGGAGTCAGGATCACGTCCACCTTCTCGTACTGCTGGAAGACCGCCCGCGTGATCAGGGCGCGCTTCAGCTCCGCCTGGAGAAAGGCCTTCGGATCCGGCGAGGGGAGATCGAGCAGCATCGCGAAGCGCGGATCGAGCTCATCCCGCCGCCGCAGGACCTCCTCGATGTCGATCAGGCCCGAGACGTCCTTGATCCCGTAGCTGATCAGCGTGAACCAGGTGTCGAAGATCTCGGGGATCAGGGGATCCTCCACCGCTTCGACGCGCCCGCCGCCTTCGGCCAGGATGTCCGCCGCGCGGCGAACCGCCGCCTTCACCTCCCCGGACACCGGGGAGAGACCGGACTGATCGAGGATTCCCACCCGCAGGCCCGTGGCCGGCTTGATCTTCGGGGACGTCGGGCGCAGCGGCTGGCAGAAGGGATCCTCGCCGTCGGGCCCTTCGAGGAGGGAGAGCAGGAGCGCGACGTCCTGGACGTTGCGCGCCAGGGGTCCTGTCACGTTCATGTTGCCGTAATGGGCGGGACCGATGGCGATCATCCCTGTCTGGGGGCAACGTCCCTGGGTGGGACGGATGCTCGCCACGCCGCAGCAGTGCGCCGGAAGGCGCAACGATCCGCCGATGTCGCTCCCGATCCCCAGGGGGGACATGCGCGAGGCCAGCGCGGCGCCCTCGCCTCCGGAAGAACCGCCCACGCTCCGCTCTTTCTTGTAGGGGTTGCGGGTCGGGCCGAACAAGAGGTTGTCGGTGAACTGGCTCATCATGAACTCGGGCGTGTTGGTCTTGCCGAGGGGGATGCAGCCGGCGGCCCTGAGGCGCTTCACCAGCGTGGCGTCCCGATCGGGGACGTGGTTCGCGAAGATCTTCGATCCGTTGGTGGTGCGCAGACCGGCCATCTCGAAGGGATCCTTCACGGTGCAGGGGACCCCGTGAAGCGGTGGAAGGGGCCTGCCGCTCATCACGTCCTGCTCGGCCTGCTTGGCGGCGGCGAGCGCCCGCTCGGCGTCCAGCGTCACGATGGCGTTGATCTTCGGATTCACCTTTTCGATTCGCGCCAGGAAGGCACTCACCACCTCCACCGGGGAGAGGTCCTTCTTGCGGATCTTCTGCGCCAGCTTCGCGGCGCTGAGCTTCGTGATGTCCGCCATCGGAGCGCTCCTTGTGAGAATACGTCTCGCGCGAAGCGCGAGCCGACAGTTAGAGTGTTTCGGGATCCGTCGCCCGCGGGACCAGGCCTCTTCGGGCGCTGGAAGCTGGTGAAAGGGGCCGGGAACGGGGCCCTGCGGGGGTGTCCAGGCTAGTGTCTAAATCAGGAACCCTGTGATAGTCTCGGGAAGCGACCACGGGACGTCGCAAGCAATCAGATGTCGGTGCTCCCGCGCCGACCCTTATATCACGAATCCGAGTTCTCACGCTTCACGCGAGACTTCGTCGAAGCGGTCCGGGCGCTGCCAGAAAAGGCGGATCCGGACCGGAGAAGGAGTGGCGTATGGTGAACTACGGTGTCGCAGGAAAGATCCTCTGGGTAGACCTCTCCCAGCGAAAGCACTGGACGCAGGAGATCCCGGGGGAAACCTACCGGAAATTCCTGGGCGGCTACGGGCTCGGCGTCCGGATCCTCTACGAGAACATGCCGGCCGGCGCGGATCCCCTCGGTCCCGACAACATCA
>JBGPLH010000223.1:0-5724 GCA_041486365.1 Thermodesulfobacteriota bacterium
CGCGCTGACTGAAGGGGCGCGGGCGGGTTTGAATCGGCCGCGAGGCGTCCCGGTCTGACGAGAATCCGCTCCTGCCCCTGTCTCCGAAAAAAAAGCCCCGGACCCGAAGGTCCGGGGCTTCCTGTTTCGAGAGACCCCTCAGTACGCCCGGTCGTAGCGCCAGATCCAGCGCTGCGCCGTCGGATCCCACTCGTAGTGACCGGGCGGGGGCGGCGGCGGTGGAACGCCTGGAGGCGCGTTGCCGTAGGTCGTCGAAGAACCGGCGGGCGGATAGGCGTAGCCGGGCGGCGGGTTGTTCTGCTCGTTGGCGTGGGCGGCCTCGTCGATCCCGCGGCCGATGACATTTCCCGTCAGCGCGCCCGCGCCGGCCCCGATCGCGGTGCCGGTCCCGGCGTGCCCGGTCTGGTTGCCGATGATGGCTCCGGCCCCCGCGCCCAGCGCGCCGCCCGCGAGCGTGCCGGCGACCTCGTGCTTGCCGGCCTGCGTGCAGCCGGTCGCGAACGCGACGGTTCCGAGAACGAGCAGCGTGAGGGTGGAAAACTTCATCCAGGTCTTCATCGGTGCTCCCCCCGTGGCGTTTCAGACTCCGCGCACCTCATGCCTGAAGGCGGCGATCGTCAGTCGTCGTCCCGGTCGTGACCGTCATGCCGGCCCCACCCGCCGTTCCGGTCCTGCTTGCCATTCCCACCCCAGGAGACGTTCGAATAGTGCTTCTGGTTCCCGCCCCACCATCCGTTGGAGGAGTGGCCCTGGTTTCCGTTCCACCAGCCGCTCTGATGGTTGCCGCAGCTCCGGTTCCCGCCGTGGTCGGAGTAGTTGCCGTACTGCGAGTAGTTCCCGTATTGCGGGTAGTAGCCGTAGCGAGCGGGGTAGGCGCGGCGATTCCCCCAGGCCCACCCGTAGGGCGGACCCTGCCGGACGATGACGACCGGCCGGCCGTATCCTCGGTTGTAGGGGCGGTAGGTGCCGTAGCCGTAGGATTGGTAAATGCGCTGGTCATTGGGGCGGTGGGAGCCGTATCCATAGGAAGGATACGAGCGGGCGGAATGGCCGCCTCTCGATTGGTGAGCCAGCGCGGGCGTCGCGAAGCAAATCAACGTGCCCATCGCAAGGGTGACGATAAGCTTCTTCATGGTGTTATCTCCGGTCCGCGTTTGCGGAGCGCCGGTGCGGCGCGCTTGCGCGCCGTCCGACGGAAAAGCCCTCTCGGGCCAAGGATGGGCCGGTTTCACGGCCCCGTCAACGTTGTCCTTCGATTTTCAGGGTTCGAGGCGGGGAGCCCCGTTGGTGGGCTCCCCGCCCACCACGGGGAGCGGCGGTCAGTGCCGCTCCCAGAACTTCCAACTGCTCTGACTGCGCGCGTGGCGTTCGCTGCCGCCCGACACCTCGTCCATGCCGCGCCCGATCAGATTGCCCGCGGCGGCACCCATCCCGGCGCCGATGGCAACGCCGGCGCCCGGAGCCCCCACCTGGCCTCCGATGATTGCCCCGGTGCCGGCGCCCAGCACGCCCCCGAGGGCGGTTCCCGCCACTTCGTGTTTGCCGGGTTCGGCGCATCCCGTGGTTAAGAGGAGGAGCACCGTCGCCATCAGAGGAGCCAGCGTTCGAATCCGTGTCTGTTTCATGCGATTGCCTCCTTCCGGTCTCAGATCGGGATGAGGTCCGAAATCTCCTTGTCGGCCGGGGCGGGACGGTTCGAGTCGAGAAGAGCGGCGCCCGGGCCATGGCCGCATGTGTCTGCGGTCCGATGCCCCCTGAGCCGCTGGTATGCTTGACACTCCTGCAACAGGCCCCTACCGTTGTGAAGTTCCGGGCGGGACGGCGACCTCTGTCCCGCTTTCTCTATTCAACAAGAATTTTCTGGGAGAGGATTTCCTCATGAAGCTCAAGGACAAGATTGCCCTCGTGACGGGAGCCGCCTCCGGCATCGGACGCGCCACGGCGCTGCTCTTCGCCCGGGAGGGCGCGCGGGTCGTCGTGAACGACCTGGACCTGGCGGCGGCACAGAAGACCGTGGATGAGATGGGCGCGGACGGTTCGAGCGGGCTTGCGGTCCGGGCCGACGTGTCCGAAAGCGCGCAGGTGGCGGCGATGTTCGAGGAGATCGATCGGGCGCTTGGGGGCCTGGACATCCTCGTGAACAACGCCGGGATCGCCGAGGCCACCGGTGATGAGATGACGAAGCTCAACCAGCGGGCGGAGGCTCGCATCAACGAGGCCCTGAGCGGAGAGGGAATCCGGACGCCCTGGGATGCCACGGCCGAGATGTCGGACGCATCCTGGGACCGGATGATCCGGGTGCACCTGTACGGCACCTTCTACTGCACGCGTGCGGCTATCCCGCGCATCACCCGCCGCGGCGGCGGGTCGATCATCAACATGGCCAGCGTCGCCGGCCTCATGGGGCTCGAGGCCGCCCCGCACTACAGCGCCGCGAAGGCCGGAATGATCGGCTTCACCCGCGCGGTGGCCCGGGAAGTCGGGTCCCTGGGGATCCGCGTCAACGCCATCTGCCCGGGTTTCATCGAGACACCGATGACGGAGCCCATCTCCCCGATGCTCAAGATGATGGCCCTGGGACAGACGCCGATGGGGCGCTGGGGCGACCCGAAGGAAGTAGCGTCCAACTGCCTGTTCCTGGCGAGCGAGGACAGCAGCTACGTCACCGGCCAGTGGCTTTCCCCGAACGGGGGGCTCTTCACGGGGTAATGCCTCCCGGCCGCGGCGCGTTCAAGAGGAAACCCCCGCGCGAAGGCGGGGGTTCCTGCGTTGGCCGGACCTGCTCATCTTGCGTTTCGCAGAGTTCGTTCCGCGTCGGCGCGCAGCGCGGGGTTTCCGCCCGGCCGCTTCAGGAAATCCGCGAAGAGCCCTGTCGCGGCCGCGAGATCGCCCCGTTGCCGCGCCATGACGCCGAGGTAGTAGACCGGGTCGGCGAGTGCGGGATCGAGCGCAATCGCCCGGCGGAGCGGCGCCTCCGCCCCGGCGGCGTTTCCCGCCGCGAGGCGAGCCACCCCGAGCATCGCGTGGGCCTGGGCGAACGTCGGGCGCAGCCGGATCGCGCGCTCGAGATCGGACATGGCTCCGGCGAATTCACCGGACCGCAAACGCGCGAAGCCCAGGTTGAATGCGGCCTCCATGCTCCCCGGATCGAGGCGCGCAGCTTCCTCGAAAGCCTCCCGCGCCCGCGAGAGGTCCCCCGAGGTGTCGGCGATCGAGCCACGGAGGATCCACGCGCGCGCTGAACGTGGATCGGCGGCCAGGGCCGCGTCCACGGATCCGGCCGCATCCGAAGCAAACCCGAGATGGATCAGGATCGTCGCGTAGGCGAGCGCGTCCGCGGTCTCGGGCGGAGGAGAAGCACCGAGCGCGCGGCGCAGAGCGCCGGACACTGGATCATCCGGGTGGGGGAGCGGCGGGAAGGGGGGCGGCGGGTTCCGGCCGGTGCCGATCTCATCGCGTGCCAGCAACGCGGTGGCCGCGCTCGCACGCCGCACGGCCACGAGGCCCACGGAGTCGAGGTGGACGATCGCCCACGCCGGATCCGCGGCGAGCCGTCGGATCAGGCGCAGATTCACTTCCCGGCGGTGGTTCAAAACGGCGTAATCGAAGCGGTAGCGGGCCATGAGGCGGGCCCAGCCCGCATCGGTATAGAAGGCCAGCGCGTACTCGTCGACCAGCGCGTGGGGCACCGCCTTGAGGCGCGCATCGATGAACGCGCGCCGCTCCGGGAAGGCGCGCCAGGTGAAGTAGCCCCCCGAGTCGATGTCGTTGAACGCGTTCCCCGAGAGCCCCCGCTCGAGCACGTAGTCCATGGCCTCCCGTGGGATCAACCCTTCGTCGACGCCGCTGCCGAATCCTTTCGAGAGGCCGTCCCGGGCGTAGAAACGTCCACTCGCCGCGTCGCGGGCCAGCATCACTATCATGCCGATCGTGGCGAGCCCGACGGCGTAGCCGCCGATGCGCCGCACGGCGACCGGGACCGGGAGCCGCTTGGCAAGAACGTTCATCTGCGCGCCGAGGAACGGAAGGGAACCGATCACGAAGAGCGGGATGTTCCGGCGGCCGCTTGCGGCGAGGCCGAAGAGAGCCAGGGTGGTGAGGAGCAGCGAGAGGTCGACCCGCGGGAGCGAGAGGAGGATCACCAGCGCCACGGCGCCGCCCAGGATCCAGAAGGCGTGGATCGCCGCCGTCGGATAGAAGACCGGGGCGACATCGAGATGAAACGATGGCTCGAAGACGACCCGGACCAGCGGGAACGGACTCATGAACTCGGCGATGGCGATCGTCCGATCGCGGAGCAGAAGGAAAAGCTCGATGGGATAGCGTGCCCCCTCCAGACCGTAGGGCGTGGCCGCGAGCGCCGCGAGGCAGAGCACGCCCGTCATCGCGAGCCGCAAGAGGTCCCGGAGCCCGGGCGGCGTGGCGGCCCCGGGGCCGCCCGCCGGGAGTGGACACTTCGCGAGATCCGGCCCCCCGCGGCGGCTCCAGAGGAGGCGCCGCGCGGTTTCGCCGGCCAGGAAGGCGCCGATCACGCCGGGGCCGATCACCGAGAGCGCGTGAAAGTTGGCCCAGAGCACCTGGACGGCCAGGAGGCCGGCGAGAGGCCCCCAGCCGGGACGTCGCCTCCAGCGCAGGAGGAGCGCGATCACGAGCACGAGGAACAGGAACGAGAAGAGCTCGGGCCGATCGCTCATTCGTTCGTTGGATGCGACGGCGCCGATGGCCAGGAAGGGGAGCATGCCGAGGAATCGACCCGGCGGCGTGGCGATGCGCGAGAGGATCGCCCAGGTCGCGAGGCAAAGAGACACCTTGAGCCAGACGATCCCGCCGGGCCCAAAAGAGCGCCAGGCCTCCCAGGCGATGACCTGAAAGGGCCAGTGGATGTCGATCCAGGGGGTGTCGGGGGCGCTGTAGAGGAAGGTGTTGGTGCGGGGCACCGCGTGGCGGCTCGCGATCAGCCAGCCGGCCTTGAGGTGCCACCAGAGGTCTTCGTCGCGGAGCGGGGCGTAGGAGAAGACGAAGATCAGGAGGCCGAGCGCTGTCGCGCCTGCCGCCTCGATCGCCCGTCGGATGGGCCCGGGTGGCGCGCCGCCGGTTGGAACGTCCGCGCCCTTAGGGATTCCCAAGGATCGTCACGCAGCCGACCGCGCCCGGACCGCCGAGGTTGTGGGCGAGCCCGATCTGCGCGTCCTTCACCTGCCGGTCGCCCACGCGGTGCTGGAGCTGGCGGGTCACTTCGTAGATCATCCGGACTCCGGTGGCGCCGATCGGATGGCCGAAGGACTTGAGGCCGCCGCTCGGATTCACGGGGAGCTTCCCGCCGATCGCCGAGTGGCCCTCCTCGATGAAGCGCCCGCCCGTCCCCTTCTCGCAGAAGAGCAGGTCCTCGTAATTCAGGATCTCGGTGATCGTGAAGCAGTCATGCGTCTCGGCCAGGTCGATCTCCTCGAGAGGATTGCGAATCCCCGCCTGCTCGTAGGCCTGCTTCGCGGCGAGCGTGGTGGCGGGGAACCCGTCGTACTCGAAGCCGGGCTTGAAGTAGGGGGCGCCGGATGTGACGGCCAGCCCGAGCCCCTTCACCAGCACGTAGTCGGCGCGGAAGGATTTGGCCATGTCGGCCCGGCAGATCACCGCGGCCGCCGCGCCGTCCGTCGTCGGGCAGCAGTCGTACAGCCCCAGCGGGCTCGAGATCAGCGGCGCCTTCAGCACCGTCTCGATGTCCAC
>JBGPLH010000224.1:0-5717 GCA_041486365.1 Thermodesulfobacteriota bacterium
GACCGCGCGCCGCGGGGATAGATCCCTTGCGCCGCCCGATCACCGAGGTCCATCGCCATCATGACGACCTCGTCGTTCGCGTCGAGCATCCCCTTGTCAGCGTCTTTGCCGGGATCCTTGCCCTGCGGAAGGACCACCTGCCCCTTCTTGTCGAATTCGTCCACCTGGAAGGGAATCGGCACGAGGCGACCGGTGCGCACGGCGTAGGCGCGAAGCCCCGTCACGGGGCGGCCGAGCATGCCGGGCAACGCCTCGCCCTTCACAATCACCGGATCCTCGGTCCGCGCCATCGTCTTCGCGCCGGGCGCCGGCGACGGTGGGAGCGGGGCGACGGCCGGGGCGGATCGGCGGCGCGCGCCAAACGAGGCGGCCGGAAGGAGGAGCGGAAGCAGGAACGAGAACAGGACGAGGAGGATCCGTGACGTCTGGTGCCGGGCGAGCTTTCTCAAGGAGTCTCCGCGAGAGGTTCGTGCGGTGGCCGGGCGCGACGCGGCCCCAGGGGCCCCGGGATACTCGCGGCAAGGTCGCAAGCGCGGCGGGGGCGCGTGGTAGTATAGCCGAGTCCTCTCCGATTTCGAGGCGACCCATGCATCGCACCCTCCTGCGCTCGCTCGCGCTCGCCCTCGCGGCGGTCCTCGCGCTGGCGGCCCTCTACGGATTCTGGGAGCCCGCGCCGCTTCAGGGTTCGCCGGCGCGCGTGTTCACGGGGAACGCTATCTGGGCGCGCTACCAGTGGTTCAGCGGCGTCCCCGGCCCCTTCCACCGGACACTCTCCCCCTACCACGCCGGATCCGCGCCGGTCCCGCCACGGGAGATCGACGCCCTGGCCGACCGCCTCCGAGAGAACCGGATCCACGACATCTATGTTTTCACAGGGTCGCTCGATCCCGAGGGGACCTATCCCCTGTGGCCGCTCGAGGATCCGAAGGCTCCCTTCCCCCCCGCCGCGACCTTCGCCCGGCTGCGCGCGAGAGCTCCGGGGCTCCGGGTGCTGGCCTGGGTCGGCGGCGTGCACGCGGGGTTCAAGCGCGGGCAGATGGATCTCGCGCGCGCTTCCGTCCGCGAGAACGCCGCGCGCCTGTGCGCCCGGCTGGTGCGCGAGGCGGGTTTCGACGGCGTCCACCTGAACATCGAGCCCACGCGCAACGACGACGATGATTACCTCCGGCTTCTCGCCGTCGTGCGCCGCGGGATGCCGCCGGGCGCGATCCTCTCCGTCGCGGGTCCCGAGCTGCTTCCCATCGTCCCCCCGATCCGCCCCTTCGGGAGCCACTTCTGGGATCCGGCCTACACGGCGCGCGTCGCGGCGCGGGTCGACCAGATCGCGTACATGACCTACGACACGTTCATGCCCTTCCCCAAGCTCCACCGGGCCTACATCCGCTCGCAGACCCGCACGCTCGTCCGCGCCGCACGCATGGGGAACCCGCGGGCCCAGGTGCTCCTCGGCGTCCCGACCTACGACGAGCACAATATCTCCCACGTGCGCCACGTGGAGACGCTCGACAACACGCTGCGGGGAATCCGGGCGGGGCTCGGCGACCTGGACGAGGGGACCGCGCCCTTCGCGGGCGTGGCGATTTACGCCTCCTGGACGACCGACGAGGAGGAATGGCGCGCCTACCGCGCGTTGTGGCTCGGCGACCGCGCGGCGATCGCGGGGGCTCCGAAGGCGGCGGGGCGGTGAGCGCGATCGCTCCTCACGCGCTCGCCACCCACCCCCCGTCCACGTAAAGCACGGTGCCGGTCACGTAGTCGCTCGCCGGAGATGCGAGGTAGATCACGGCGCCCACGAGGTCCTCAGGCTGGCCCCAGCGCCGTAGCGGCGTGCGGTCGAGGACGTAGCTCCGGAACTTCTCCGAAGCCTGCAACGCCGCCGTCATGTCCGTCTCGAAGTAGCCCGGCGCCACGGCGTTGACCAGGATCGGGTGGCGCGCCCACTCCACCGCCAGCGCCCGCGTGAGCGCATCCAGGCCCCCCTTGCTCGCGCAGTACACACTCCGCCGGTTCCCTCCCAGCACCCCCATCATGCTCGAGACGTTGATCACCTTGCCGATCACCGGGCCTTCGGCATCTCCGCGCCCCGAAGCGGCCCGGAGCATCTCGCGGGCCGCGGCCTGGGAGAAGAAGAAGGCCGACTTGAGATTCGTGTCCATCACGAGGTCCCACTCGGACTCCTCGAGATCGAGGGCGAGCGCCGGCGTGCCGACCCCCGCGTTGTTGACCAGCACGTCGAGCCGGCCGAGGCGCTCCACCGCGCGATCGACGGCGGCCCGGGCCTGGTGGACGTCGGTCACGTCCGCCGCCAGCGCGATGCCGTCGGAGCCCGCCGCCCGGATCTCCGCCACGATCCGCTCCAGGTCGGCCTGATTCCGCGAAACGCAGGCCACGCGCGCTCCGGCTTCCGCGAGCCCGAGCGCAATCGCCCGCCCGAGCCCCCGGCTCGCGCCGGTGACGATCGCCACGCGCCCGGTGAGATCGAACCGGTTCCCCTTCATATAAGAACCGCCTCTCTCGCCGATCACTTCCCCTCGCCTTCCCCGCCGCGTCCGCCCTCGAGTCCGATCGCCTCCCGGAGGGCCGGCGCTTCCACCACCTTCCGCACGGTCTCGAGCACCGCCTCCCGGGTCAGCGCTTCGACCTGTCCGTCCTCTCCCCAGAAGATGTAGCGGCCCACCCAGCGCTTCTCGATATGCCAGATCGTCTGCTCGACGGGCTCACCGTCCGTACGGTACACGCGAACGGCCAGCTTGGAGGTCAGCCTGCTGCGCGAGAAGGTGGTGTCCCACCCCGCGATGGAGAAGTCCTCGATCGTCGGGCGGATCACGCTCCGGAGGTGATGCTTCTCGAGGAATGCATGCAGCGCTTTCTCGTCCATTCCCTCCGGATCGGCCAGCTCCGCCACGAGGCATCCGTGTTCCTCGAGCACCGTCCGGATGGCCTGTGTGAAGAGATCGGCCGGGACGGGCCGGACGTCGTAGCGCTCGAAACCGACACTGCCCAGACGTTCCCGGTCCGATCTCGCGTCCCGGACATGAGCGAGCCCCACCCGCGGCCCGGCCGGCCGGCCGGCCGGCTGCCCTGCGAGGATCGCCTCGGGAATCTCCACCACAATGCGGTGGCATCCCACCAGTAGAAGTGACGACAGCCCCAGCGCCAGGATCCGATTCACGGTTTCTCCCTTTTCGACTCCTGGACGCTCCGGCGCACAGTCTGGGCGAAGGCGTCGTCGATCCGTTTGGACATCGCCTCCTCCACTGCGTGGAAGAACGCCCCGTGAATGTGATCGGCCGTCTTCTTCCATACCATGCCGGCTGATCCCTCCCCGTAACTTTCGCTCGAGTACAGGACCCTGCCCCGCGGATCCCGCAGGACCAGTGCGATGGTGCAGGACGACTGGACCTCGTCATCCCGCCACCAGCCGGTTCGCAGCGTCTGGTCGCAGCGAATCACGCGCCCGGAGAGGACAGCGTCCAGGCGCATCTCGCCGGCCAGCGCGGCGGCGTCCCTTGGAGCAATGCCGGGAGGCGTGGTGAGGATCAGACCGTTCAGTCCGAGACGCTGGAGCGCGGCCAACGCCGCCTCCTCGAAGAAGACCCGCGGCGGCGGCACGCTGCGCAGCTTCGGGGCCACCCAATCGGGATGCTCCCGCAAATCCGTGAATCGCAGGATCCCCACCGCCGGCGCGGAGGCATACAGCGCGCCGAACCTGGCCGGGAAGGGATCGAGCCTGCCGGATCGGCTGACGCACCCCGACGACGCGAGGAGTCCCAGCGCAAGGATCAGATGCTGCGCGGTCCGGGAGGTCATGACGATGAGCGAGCCCCGCTTGCCGCTCCAGGCGCCCGAGGCGCGCCGGGCCGGCTTGGGTGTCGGGCCCCGTTGTTATCAGCGGTGTCTGGAGGGTGTCAAGGCTTCGCGAGCGGAAGCTCGACGCGGAAGGTGGTACCCCCGCCGAGGTGCGAGCGCACGGTGATCCGCCCGCCCATGCGCTGCAGGAGCTGGTAGGAGATCGTGAGACCCAGACCGGTCCCCTTTCCTACTTCCTTGGTGGTGTAGAAAGGATCGAAGATGTAGGGGAGCGCCTCGGGCGCGACGCCCGGGCCGTCGTCCTCGACCTCGACGATGCCGCAGCCCGATTCTGCCCGCGTGCGCAAGGTGATCGCGCCGCCGGGCGCGATGGCCTGGGCGGCGTTCACGAGGAGGTTCACCAGCACCTGGCGAAGCTCGGAGGAGGATCCCAGGATCGGCGGGACCTGCCCGAGATCGCGCCGCAGGCAGCCGGCGCGGTCGAGCTCCTTGCGCACCAGGCGCAGCGCCTTGTCGGCCTCGCCGTTCAGATCGATCGGCTCCGGCCCCCCGCCTCCCCGGTGCGAGAACTCACGCATGTTCTGGACGATCTCGCGAATCCGCGCGGCGCCCTCCTCGCTCTCCTCGAGCATCTCCATCATCTCGTCGAAGCGCTCCTCCAGGGGCTGTTCCGCCTCGATGGCGCGGATGGCCGCGAGCGTCTCCGGCGGACCCGCCACGCCCTCGCGCTCGGCCGCGCAGGCCAGTGCAAGGCGCGCCCCCGACATCTTGCGCAACGCCTCCGTCTGCTCCCGGAGCTTCTGCAGATTGAGCGAGAGGTAGGTCATCGGGTTGTTGATCTCGTGGGCGATGCCGGCCGCGAGCTGCCCCACCGCCGCCATCTTCTCCGACTGCACGAGCTGCGCCTGGAGATTCCGCATGAGCCTCAGGTCGTGCGCCACGGCCACCACTCCGGCGAAGGCCCCCTCGTCGTCCAGCAGCGCGGAGGTGTTGAGCAGGACGGGGATCCGGCGCCCGTCGGCCGCGCGCACCGTCGCGTCGGCCTCGCGGAGATCCTGAAGGAGCGCGGGCCCGCCGGCGGCGGCCCGGGGGCGGGGATCCAGCTCGACGACGTCCCCGATCCGCATTCCTTCCACACGCCCCGGCGCGCGCTCGGTCATGGCCGACGCCGCGGCGTTCATGTGGCGGAGCCTTCCCTCGGTGTCCACGAGGAAGACGGCGTCGGGAATGGTGCCGAGCACCTCCGCCGCCACCGCCTCCGGCGTCAGCAGGAAGAGGCGGTAACGGAGCACCGCGTAGATGAAGAGCGACACCATGATCGTCGCCGTGGCGGTCCCCAGGCGGTAGGTCTGGATCCCCACCGACGGCAGGACCCCGTCCGTGAGGGATCCGGAGACGATGGGGATGATGGTCGCCACGAGCATGAGACGCCCCTTGCGGCGCTCTCCCGCGGTCCGGGCGCCGCGCAGGTAGCGCACGTTCAGGACGATTCCGATGGTGAAGCAGACGAGGATCTGCACCAGGAAAGGGTAGTAGAGCGGGCTAGGCCAGTAGGCCCAGCCCCAGGACGCCGGCGTCACGCGTTCGAGGAGCCGGCCTCCCGCGAGGACCGCGAGCATCGTGGCCACGGGCGGTCCATAGAGTCCCAGGAGGCCCACCGCCCGCGGCGGACGATCCTCCCGCACGACACCGAGGACGAACCGCAGGTAGAACGCGCCGGAGAAGACGAAGCCCGGGGAAGCGAGGTGCATCCAGCGCATAGCGAGATCGGGCGTCGGTGCGTTGTTCCAGACGAACTCGCAGAAGGACCACCAGCCGATCCCCAGGAGCAGCGCCGCCAGCGCGCGGGCGGCGGCCGAGCGGAGGCCCCGGGTGAAAAGGAAGATCCCCAGCGCGACGGCGAAGAC
>JBGPLH010000225.1:0-5709 GCA_041486365.1 Thermodesulfobacteriota bacterium
CTCCGCGAGCGACTCGGAGAGCCCGATGACGCCGAACTTCGACGCGCAGTAGGCCGAGTCGAAGGCGCGGCCTATCCGGCCGGAGGTGGACGAAAGATTCACGATCTGGCCCGAGCGCTGCCGGATCATGGCCGGGATCACGGCCCGGTTGGCGAGGAACGTCCCACGCAGATTGGTCCCCAGCACATCGTCCCACTCCTCCGTGGACATCTCCGCCAGGGTCCGTGGCGGGCGGCCCTTGCCCCGGAGGATCCCGGCGCAGTGCACGAGGACGTCAATCCGCTCGAATCGCGCCAGCGTCCTCTCCGACATCGCCGCCATGTCGTCCTCGCGCCGCACGTCGAGGGCGAGTCCCAGCACCCCCTCGTGCCCCCCGGCCGAGAGCGCCTTCACGACGCCCTCGACTCGCTCCGGGTCGAGGTCCACGATCGCCACAGAGGCGCCTTCGCGGGCGAGCCGGTCACAGACGGCCCGTCCGATCCCGCTCGCGCCACCCGTGACCACGGCCACCTGCTCCCGGAGGCGTCCCGGAGGAGCCCCGCCGATCTCGGTCATGTCGTTTCTCCCTGCGCCGCTGATAGTTTCCCTGCCGTCCCTGCGCCGCGCCCGGCGTCACACACCGATCAACGTCCGGCGCCCCGGCTCCGACGCGGTGCGGAAGGGGGCGATGAGCGGCCTGGACAGCATGCTGTCCCGCTCGCCGGTGACGAGTCTCACAATGAACTCTCCCAGCCGCTCGGGCGGCATGGCACCGAAGGCGCCGAGGTGCGTGGCCCGGAGCATCGGGGTGTCGACCACGTCGGGCAGAAGCACCTGCACCCTGATCCCGAGGGGCCGGACCTCCTCGGCGAGGGCCTCGCTCATCCCGACCACGGCGAACTTCGATGCGCAGTAGGCCGACGCGTAGGCCCACCCGATCGTCGTGCCGAGCGAGGAGGACACGTTCACGATCTCCCCCTCGCGCTGGCGCATCATCGCCGGAAGCACCGCGCGGTCGGCGAGGAAGATCCCCCGCAGGTTCGTGTCCAGGACCTCGTCCCAGGCCTCCGCGGAAAGTTTCGCCAGCGCCGCGCCGACCATGCGCCCGCCGGTCGTGCTTGGGGAGGAGATGCCGGCGGAGGCCACGAGCACATCGATGCGCCCGAAGGCTTCCAGCGCCCGCTCCGCCATCGCCGCCATGTCCTCCTCCCGCCGGACGTCCAGCGCGAGCCCCATCCGTCGCGCCGGATCGGACCCGGGGAGGACGTCAATGCGCGCGAGGGTGTCCTCCACACGGGACGGCGTGCGCCCGACGACCACGACGCGCGCGCCCTCGGCGGCCAGGGCCAGGCAGGCCGCCTGCCCGATTCCGCTGGAGCCGCCTGTCACGACGGCCACGCGATCCGACAGGAGGCCGCTCATCGATGCGCTCCCTGCGGTTTCACCGCGGTCATCTCGAGCCACCTGGCCGGGACGACGGTGAACCCGGTGGCGGCCAGCGCCGGCGCCACGGCGGCCTGGAGCGCCTCGCAGGCCAGCTCGATCGGGTAGCCTGCCAGCACGGCGGAGGCGAATCCGCCGTAGGAGCCTATCGTCTCGTAGCTCCTTCGCGTCATCGCCACGTCGCGCTCGTGCACCCGCGTCACCTCGAAGCCGGCCTTCTCGAGAAACGCCTGCCACTCCGCGGGCAGCAGCCAGCGCCTGGAGAACGCCGGGCCGACCGTCCCGCGCCTGCGCGTGATCCCCGGGAGCCCCCGCGCGCGCAGCTCCCGGTCCCGGTTCATCACGTACAGGAGCGCCTCCTTCACCCAGGCCTGATGGAACTTCTCCGTGCCCGGGACGTAGGTCCCGGCGTAGAAGGCGTTGTTGAAGGCGAAGAAGCCGCCGGGCCGGAGCACGCGGAAGATTTCGGCCAGCAGCCGCTCCCGGTCCGGGACATTGTGGATCGCGTTGCCCATGATGACGGCGTCCACGGCCTCCGCCGCCATCGGGAGCGTGTCCGCGCTCCCCTCCAGGAGAAGGAACGCGGGGAGCCCCTGCGCGCGGGCGTCCACGCCGTTCCCCGCGAACTGCCCCTTCGCCCGGAACCGCTCCTGCAGCAGCTCGAGCTGCTCGCGGGCCAGATCGAGCCCGACGATGGCGAGGCCCGGCCTGCGCTCCAGCACGAGCTCGGAGAGGAGGCCGGTGCCGCAGGCGAGATCGAGGAGGCGATCGACGGCGGACAGCGCGAGAGACGCGATCAGCGCGCGGTTCGTCTCGATGTACTCCGGCTCCGCCGAGTGGGCTTCGTAGGTCGTGCTGATGGCCGGCCGCGTCATCGCGATCCTCCAAGGTCGGGCTTCGTGGCCGACACCAGGACGTAGTGCGTGAGGAAGAGGACGCGCGCGGAGACGAGCCCCATGAGCGAATTGAAGTCTCCCTCGTTGATCCGCCCCTCGCGGAACCCGTCGATGAGCCAGCGCGTCAGGCGCTGCTGGAATGCCCTGGCGCACCGGCCCGTGGCGTCCGTCACCCGGATGTTCGTGAACCCCGCGCGCCGGAGCAGCCGCCCGTAGGCATCCGGGTCGCGCAGGTGGTTCCGGCGTATGCGATCCGGCACCATCGCGTCGCCCGTGCGGGAGTACAGAACGTCCGAGAGAGCGATCCGTCCCCCGGGGGCGAGCACCCGGTGCGCTTCGCGGAGGAAGTCGCGCCGCGTGTTGAACAGGCTGGGGCGCTCCAGACTGATCACGGCACGGAAGGTCCCCTCCGGGAAGTCCAGGGCCGTCGGGGCCATGACGTGGAAGGTCGCCCGGGGCAGACGCTTCGCCGCATACCCGATCGCCATGGGCATCGTGTCGGTCCCCACCAGGCGGTTCTCGCGGATGTGCCGCGCGATCACCTCCGTCGTTGCCCCCTGGCCGCATCCCACCTCGAGAACGGGACCGCGTCGATCCGGGAAGGTTTCGAGAATCGTCTCCACGAGGTTCTCGCAGGCCTCCCGCGGGCTCTCCGTCTCCTCCGTCCAGTAACCCATCTGGGTGAAGCCGCTTCGCTCGTAGAAATCCTGCGTCAGCGCGCTGTACACCCACCCCGTGAACATCTGCGCGATGCGCGTCATGGCGTCGCGCTGGGCGATGACCGCCGTCGATCGGGGGAGGGCCGGTTCGGCCCGCGCCGGTTCGGTCGGTCGGGCGGCCTCCGGTGACCGGCTCCCCAGCCAGATCTCCATGCCGCCGCGGGGATTCGGCTCGTACTCCCATTTCCCGTCGCGCTTCACGCCCACCAGGGGGCCAAAGGGGTTCGCCGTGCCCACGAACAGCCCGTGGGGGGAGGAGAGGAGTTGCCGCATGCCGAAGTTGTAGGGTGTGCCGAAGCCGTTCGTGGTGACGGGATAGAAGGTCTCGCCGTCCTGCGTGCGCCAGAGATGAGCGCCACCGAATTGCGCGACGAGCTCGTCCAGATCCTTCACCTTGAGCTGCGCGAGCCAGTTCTCCGGCACCTTCACCGGCCGGAAGGGGATGAACACCGCTGAATTGTAGGTGCCGGCGTAGAGCCATCCGTCGTGCTCCGTCATTCGCCACAGGTAGCCGTTCAGCGGATGGCCGAAGCCTGGGCCCATGCCCGCGAGCGGCACTTTCATGCCCTGCGGCGTCATGCGGGGCATCCCGACCAGGAGGTCCCAGGTGGCGTCGGGCCAGACGCGGAGCAGCTCGCAGGCCGCCGGCCCGATGTTGTGCCAGCGGTTGTAGCCGCCGCCCGCGATCCCGGTTCCGACGTAGAGCGCCCCCTGGAACTCGCAGAGCGTGATCCCGCCCTCGTTCAGGTAGCCGCGGTAGGCCCCTGCGGTCATCACGCGGGTCCATGCGTAGGGGGGCTCCCCCTCGGCGCGCGTCTTGTAGAGCTGAAAGCCGCTGGTCGGGTTGAGCGTGGCGGCGTAGAGGTGGCCGTCGAAGACCTCGATCTCGGCAATGGCCTTGTTCGTGTCGTCGCCCAGGGCCGGGAGGCAGGCGGGTCGCCAGACGCCGCTCACGGGATCGTCGGACTCGATGATCAGGGGTACGTCCGTCTCGTTGGGGGTTTTGCCCGTGGCGCCTGCCGGCGTGACGTACATCTTCCCGCGCCAGGAGATCATCGAGCGGCAGGAGGGCATGCGGGGATCGCCGAAGCCCGGTGGGCCGGCCTCCTCGAATCGCTCGCCGTCCGACGATCGGTACAGGTGAAGGCCCGTCGCGCTGGTCCCCGCGATGTACAGCGCGGGCTCCGGATCGCTGGTCCCCTGGAAGACCACCATGCCCCGGTAGCCGACGTCCTTGGTGGTCATCTGTCCGTCCCGCTCCATCAGCGGCGAGCGGTGGACGATCGTCCACTCGTTCCGGCCCGGGTCGTAGCGCCAGACCTGCGCGCGCATCCGATCGGGCGGCATCGATTCGGGGACCTGCACGGGCCAGCACTCCATCTCCGGGGGCGGCGCGATCCGGCCGCGCCGCGCCACCATGCAGAGGCTGTTGCGTGAGGTGCCCACGTAGAGGCATCCCTTGAACCAGGCAAAGGAATGTGCGTAGGAGTTGTCCGGATCTCCCAGGCCCCACGCGCCGATCTGGCTGAAATGGCGCAGCTCGAGCCCCCGCGCCAGATGCGGCGCGCCGCTCGTCAATCCGGTGGTCTGAAGGGCGTGCATGTCCGTTCCCTAGGCCTCCGCGGCGGACAGTGCCGCGTCTTCGCTCTCGATCTCCTCCAGGAACGTACGGAGATCCCGCACCGCCACATCGGGCCGCACCGCCGGGAAGAAATGCCCGAGGTCCGGGTGAATCACTGTCCGGTGATCCGGCAGGCTCTTCTCCAGGGCGCGGCACGTGGCAAGCGATCGGGACTTCGCCCCGTAGGAGAGCAGGACCGGTTGCACGACCCGGGAGAGCGCCCCGCCGTCCAGCCCGCAGGGGTTCTTCAGGTCCTCCGTGAGCGTTGTCTCCGAAAGCAGCTTGTCCCACCGGCGCGCCTGGCGGCCATCGGGTTTCCAGGGGCGGAAGCCCGGCCCGCCGCCCGCGTTCCGGCCTGCTTCCTCCGCCGCGTCCTCGAGGAGCGAGTACAGCACCTTGGGGGTGTCCGGCCTGACGTCGACGCCCCGGGCCCGGAGCGCCTCCCGCCGCGCGCGCCACCCGTCGTCGTCATGCGTCGAGGGGAGCGGCTGGAGCGCCGGCACCCGGATGTCGAAGAGCGCGAGGCTCCGCACGCGGTCCGGGTGGAGGATGGCGGCCTGGAGGGCCACCGCACCGCCGAAGGAGTGCGCGGCCAGATGGGACCGCGCGATCCCGAGGTGATCGAGGAGGCCGACGAGCTCCGTTGCGAGTTCCGCGGCGCTGTAGCCCGACGCCGGCATGTCGGAGAGCCCGTGCCCGCGGGCGTCGTACACCGTCGCGCGCCAGCGGTCCCGGAGGTGCGGGACGATCCGCAGGTACCAGAACGACAGATCCGCCGAGAGCCCCTGCAGCAACACGAGGTCCGGACCCTGCCCGGCCTGCAGGTGGTGGATAGTCACGCCCCCGATCAACGCCTTCGCCATGGTGCTCCCGTTCTAGTCGAGATAACCGAGGTGCCGGAGCCGCTCGAGCACCTTCGCCTCGTCCTCCTGGCTCATCTCCTCGTCCGCCGGCGCGTCCGCACCGCTTCGCGCGTGTCCCGCCGACTCCTCCACCCGCACCGGCTCGCGCTCGAGCAGGCCGGGCTCCCAGGTTTCCTCGATCAACTTCC
>JBGPLH010000226.1:0-5695 GCA_041486365.1 Thermodesulfobacteriota bacterium
CGAAACCGGAAGGTGTCATGGGGCGATGGTGTAGCGTATGCCCCGGAGGAGGTCAAGACGTCAGGCGGGATCTTTTCGCCCCCGCTGCGCGCGGACGATCTCGTCGCGCAGGGCGAGGAAGCGCGCGTTGGCCGGCTCGTATGCCAGGGCCATCTTCACGTTGCGCAGGGCGGCCGGGAGGTTCCCCTTGTGGCGCTCCGCCTCCGCCATCTGGATGAACTCGCGACCCTGGGGCGTCTTGCCGATGGCGTCCACCTGCGCCTGCCGTGCCTGCCGAGCGGTTTTCTCCGTATAGCGGAGGCCGCCCTCGGACGAGGAGAGCGCCGTGTCGTAGAGCGGGCGTTTCTCGGCGTGGCGCAGCACCGCGTAGGCTTCCTTGATCCGCTTGGCGATGGCGTTCACGGCCTCCCGCAGCCCCGTGTCATCGGAGGCGAGATAGCGATCGGGATGGAACGCACGCGATTCGCGGTGGTAGGCGGCGCGGATGGCCTCCGAGGAGGCGGCGCGGTCGAGGTGGAGCACCTGATAGTAGTCGAGATCGTCGATTGTGCCGGCCAGGGCGCGGATTTCCGCCGGGGAGGGGCCACTGGCCCGTCCCTGGGCGCCGGCGGCCGGTGCGGACAGGTTCATCAAGCCTCTCCCGTGTCTTCCTTTTCGCTGTCCTCGGGCTCCGCTTCCATGCCGCCCAGCAGATCGAGCAGCTCGGGGCTCGGGCCGAGCTCCTCGCCCGAGGCCAGCGGCGAGAGGTCGGGGACGTCGTCGTCGAAGGGAGAGTAGGCGGGGACGGGCGACCCGGCGGGCGCGGGCGCGTCGGCCGCGCCTTGCGTCGCGGAGGCTTCGCCCGCGCGGACCTCCTGGTTACGGACGGCGTCCCGGATCTCCTCCTCGGTGAGCCCGCTCGACAGATGCACCGTCGTCGTCTGCCGGCGGCCGGTCTCCGCGTCCTTCGCGATCACGTTCACGATGCCTTCCGGGCTGATCTCGAAGGTGACGTCGATCGCCACTTCCCCGCGCTTCGCGGGCTTGAGCCCCGGGAACTCGAACTCGCCGAGCAGCTCATTCTCCGCGGCGACGCGGCTCTCGCCCTGGTAGATCCGGATCGAGACCCCTTCCTGGTTGTCGCGTGTGGTGGTGAAGGTGCGCGTCTGCTCGATGGGGATCGGGGTGTTCTTCTCGATGATCGTCTCCGCCAGCCCGCCGGTGATCCCCAGCCGGAGCGAGAGGGGCGTCACGTCGAGAAGGAAGGTCTTCTGCTCGGTCTCCATCAACGAGGCCGCGTGGATCGCCGCGCCGGTCGCCACGACCTCCTCAGGGTCGAGGTTGCACTGAGGCTCCTTGCCGAAGAAGCTCTGCACCGCTTCCCTGATCATCGGGAGCCGCGTCGGCCCGCCCACGAGGATCACGGCGTCGAGGTCGGTGGCCATCAGTCCCGCCGAGCGCAGCGCCTCCTCGCACACCTTGAAGGTGCGATCGGTGAGGTCCTGCGTGAGAGTCGCGAATTCCTGCCGTGAGATGTTCAGCCGGATCCCTATCATCTCCGGCTCCGCATAGTACAGGTCCGGGATGTCGATCGTGGCCGTCTCCTGGCTGCTCAGCGCCATCTTGGCCTGCTCGGCGGCGGTCTTGAGCTTCTGCAGTGCGATCGGATCGCGCCGCAGGTTGATCTCGTGCTTCGCCACGAAGCCGTCGGCCAGGTGATCGAGCAGTCGATCGTCGAAGTCCTCGCCTCCCAGGAAGGTGTCGCCGCCCGTGGCGAGCACCTCGAAGATGTCCTTGCCGATCTCCATGATCGAGATGTCGAAGGTCCCTCCGCCGAGGTCGTAGACCGCGATCCTCCGGGTGAGATCCTGCCCGTAACCGTAGGCGAGCGCCGCGGCGGTGGGCTCGTTGATGATCCGGAGCACCTGGAGCCCCGCGATGCGCCCGGCGTCCTTCGTGGCCTGCCGCTGGTTGTCGTTGAAGTAGGCGGGCACCGTGATGACGACCCGCTCCACGGGGCCGCCGAGCCGGAGCTCCGCGATCCGCTTCATCTCCCGGAGGATCAGCGCGCTGATCTCGGGGATGCTGTACACCGTGCCGTGCACCTGGACGCGGGCGTCGCCATTGGGGCCCGGTACGATGGCGTACGCGCAGACGGCCCGGGCCTTCTTCACCTCGTCGGACTCGAACACGCGGCCGATCAGGCGCTTCGCCGAGAAGATGGTGTTCCGGGTCCGCTCGATCACGTGATCCCGGGCGGGAGAGCCGACCTCGACGGTCCCGTCCTCGGAGAAGGAGACGACGCTCGGCGTGATGCGCTCTTCCCGCTCATTGGCGAGTACCCCCGGGTTGCCGTCCATCACCGCGCAGACGCAGGAAGTGGAGGTCCCGAGGTCGATCCCGACGGCGACGTCTTTGCTGCTGGTGGCGGACATGGCGGATTCCCCTTGAGAGTGGTGCTCGGAGAATTCATCGGCCTAACCGGGGCGAAAATTGAGGCGAAACACAGGAAGATTCAGGCGCCGGAGGCCGCCGGGGGGTCAGGCCGCGTTCGCGGGCCGGGCGGGTCGCCGGACCCCCGGGAGGCCTCGAGATCGAGGTAGAGGAGCGTGCCGCCCACCACGCCGAGCGGCATGCAGAGCAGGCTGAGGCCCGGCACGAAGATCGTGAGGAAGAGGGAGCTCCCGAAACCCGCCATGAGGGCGCGGTGACGGAAGACGGTCCGCCGCCGTTCGGCGAACGGGAGCCGCCGCCGCGACATCGCGTAGTCGGTGAAATCGAGCGCCACGAAGAGGACCCCGAAGGCGACGGAGATCGTCGCGTAGGCGACGCTCCCGGCGACCGGAATGAGGTTGAGCGGGAGAAGGGCCGCCTGCACGAGCACGAAGAAGGCCGTGCGCCTGAGCTCGTCGCCCACGGCGCGACGGGCTTCCCGTCCCACGGCCAGGAGGCCCTTCCCGCCGTCGTCCGGTGCGCGCAGGCCGAGCCGGCGCTCCGTCGCCGCGCTGAGCAGCTCGTTGAAGGGGGAAGCGATCACGTTGCCGACGAGCGTGAAGGTGAACCACACGACGAGGAGCGCGGCGATGGCGAGGAGGAGCGCGAGGAGCCATCGGAACGCCCGGGCGAGCCAGTAGAGCGGGATCCAGTACCACGCCTGCGGGCGCGCCACGTGGGCCCAGGCCGTGAGGAGCCGGACCAGGTCGTCGAACCAGAAGGCGAAGGCGCCGACCGCGACCGCGAAGATGGCGAGGTTGATGAGGAAGGGAAGGAGCGCGTAGCGGCGTAGCGCGGCGTCGGCGCGGATCAGCCTGAAGGCGAGGACGGGGTAGAAGAGGCCCCTCGCGAAGGCGGCCATCGCGCCGCGCGGAAGGGTGGGAGCCGGGCTCGCGACGGTCGGGCCGGGAGCGGCCGGGGCGCCCACGCCTAGCGCGAGCGGCGCAGGCGCGCCCTTTCGTCGTGGCGCGAAAGCCCGAGCGCGATCAGGCGGTCGATCAGCCGGGGGTAGGGGAGGCCGGAGGCCTCCCACATCTTCGGGTACATGCTGATCTTCGTGAAGCCGGGCATCGTGTTCACTTCGTTCAGGTAGATCTTCCCGGTGGACCTGTGCAGGAAGAGATCGACGCGGGCGAGGCCGGAGGCGTCCACGGCCTGGAAGGCGGCGATGGCGATGCGTTGCACCTCGCGGGCCGTGGCCGCATCCACGGGGGCGGGGATCAGCAGCTTCGATCCCTCCATCAAATACTTCGCCTCGTAATCGTAGAACTCCTTGCAGGGGACGATCTCGCCGGGCACGCTGGCCTCGGGCTCATCATTGCCGAGCACGGCGCATTCGATCTCACGGGCGGGGACACCTTCCTCCACGAGGATCTTCTCGTCGTAGGAGGCGGCCAGGTCGAGCGCGGGCGCGATCTCCCGCTGCTCGTGGACCTTCGAGATGCCGACCGAGGAGCCGAGATTCGCGGGCTTCACGAAAAAGGGCCAGGCGAAGGCGTCCGCGATCTCCTTTATCACCGCCTCGGGCTCCCTGCGCCATCGGTTCGCGGGGATCATCCGCCAGCCGACTTGTGGAAGACCCGCCTGCGCGAACAGGCGCTTGGCGATGTGCTTGTCCATTCCGACCGAGGAAGCGAGCACGCCGCTCCCCACGTAGGGGAGCCCGGCCATCTCGATCAACCCCTGCACCGTGCCGTCCTCGCCGAAAGTGCCGTGGAGCACGGGGAAGATCGCGTCAATGGGGTTCCGGCTCCAGGCGCAGGGGCCGCCCCCCGCCGGATCCGACAGGCGAACGAGCCCCTTGAACCCGGGCGCGCCCCAGAGGGCGACCTCTACCGACTCCGGCCCGAAGGCCCTGTCGGGCTCGGGCGGGCCGTCCACGGCGGGGGTGCGCCAGATCCCGTCCTTCGTGATGCCGACCGGGACGACCCGGTACTTCCTGGGATCCGCCGCCTGCATGACCGAGCGGGCCGAGATCACCGAGACCTCGTGCTCGCCGGAGCGACCCCCGAAGAGGAAGCCCACCGTGAGCTTAGCTCTTGAATCCTGGCGGCCCGCGCTTCGCTCGGGACCTCCGGCCTGTCCAGCCTGACTCATGGCCCCTCCCCACCCCTGGGTTGACCCCATTGCCCTCCGCCGGAGGGCCGGGGCGGCCCATAATACACCCCACCCGCGCGGTCCGCGATGACCTTCAAGTTTCCCGCCCGACAGGACGAAAGGACGAAAGGACGCGGGCGGATCGTTTCTCACCCCGTTTGGGAATCCCGATGGAACGTGACCCACGGGCGGCGACGGCCTCTGCCGAGCCCGTTCCAAGAAGCCTCACGCTTGGTGAGCGGCTCGTTCGCCGCGGCGCGATCACGCGCGAGCAGCTCGAGGAAGCCCTCGAGGCTCAGACGATCTTCGGAGGGCGTCTCGGGACGAATCTGCTCGAGCTCGGCTACGTCGACGAGAAGACCCTCAACCAGGTCCTCTCGGAGAAGCACCACGTCCCGACGCTGGACGTAGGCGTCGTCGATCCCGCGCCCGATCCCAAAGTACTCGAGCTGATCCCGCAGGATCTCGTCAGGAAGTATCGCGTGTTCCCTTTGCGCCGGGAGAACAAACGCCTCCACGTGTTGATGGAGGACCCGTCGTTGCTCGCGCAGATCGACGATCTCTCCTTCCGGACGGGACTCATCATCAGCCCCTGCGTCGCGAGCGAGGCGCGCATCGCCTACCTCCTCGAGCGCTACTACAACGTCCGCCGGGACCAGCGCTACGTGCTGCTGGCCGACAATCAAGGCCGGCCGATCCGGGAGAAGCCCACGCCGCGGGAGGTCGAGAGCGCCTCCGAGGGGATGCGGCTCAACTGGTTCGCGCCCGTCGACCCGGACAAGAAGCAGGAGGACGAGGTCTGGAACCTCTCGGACGAGGACGAGCTGTGTCCGGAGGATCTCCACCTCGAGCTGATGGGCGGCGACAAGCAGGACGGCTCCTCCGAGGGAACGTCGCCTTCACAGGCGGCGAAACCGGACCTCCGCCAGATCGATATCGCGCGCAACCCGGAGGCGCTGCCGACGCTCCCCCACCTGAAGGGCGGAACGCTCGGCCGGCGTTTGCAGAAGGCGGCCCGACGTCTTGCGACCGGGGGACCCGCCGCACCGCCGCTCACGGTGAAGGAAGCCGTCGCCCGCCTGGCGCAGGTCGAAAGCCGCGACGAGGTCGCGGAGATTCTTCTGAA
>JBGPLH010000227.1:0-5666 GCA_041486365.1 Thermodesulfobacteriota bacterium
CTTTCCCCCACGCACGTGAAGCGCCTCGCGCAGAAGATCGACGAGTGCGGCGTGTTCCTCGATCCGATCATCACGGTCGCGTCGCCGGAGGGGGGGTTCTGGTCTCCGAACGGCCGTCACCGCCTCGCGGCGGCGAGATCCCTCGGCATGCGATCGATCACCGCCCTGATCTCCCCCGACCCCCAGCTCGCCTACCGGATCCTCGCGCTCAACACCGAGAAGGCCCACAACCTGCGCGACCGGTCACTCGAGGTGATCCGCATGGCGCGGGAGATCGCGAAGCGCGACGCGAAGACGAAGGAGTCGGACCACGTGGAGGAGTTCGAGTCGGCGCCGTTCCTCACGCTCGGGATCATCTACGAGGAGGAGGGGCGCTTCTCGGGCGGCGCCTACCACCCGATGCTGCGCAAGGTGGACCGCTTCGATCCGGCCGGGACGCTCCGGGGGAGCCTGCGCCAGCGCGAGGGCTGGGCATCGCGCCTGAAAGCCATCGACGGTGACGTGACGAAGGCCGTGAAGGCGCTCCAGGCCCGGGGCTTCAAGTCCCCCTACCTGCGCACCTTCGTCGTGGCGCGGATCAACCCGGTGCGCTGGATCAAGCTCACGAAGGGAGACACGAAACCGCCCATGCCCGTGGGCGAGGCGCTCACGCGGATGGCGCGCGCAGTTCGGGACTTCAAGGTCGAGTCGGTGAAGCAGAGCGATCTGGCGCTGGTGGCCGCCGTGGCGCCGGAGGAGCACGATTGAGGAACCTGCACCGCGCGCAGGGCGAGGTGATCCTTGCCGCCCTCCTCTTCGCCCTCGGCGTGCCGATCGGCAAGACGCTGCTCGTGGGGATCCCGCCCGTGGCGCTCTCGGGCGGGATTTATCTTTCGGCGGGGATCGCCCTCGGGATCGCCCTGCTGCTCGCGCCCGGACGAGCACACGAACGGCCGCGGGGCGCCGACTGGGCCTGGCTCGCCGCGGTGGTCGCGTCGGGCGGCGTGCTCGCTCCGCTCGCGCTCTTCGCGGGCCTCTCTCGCGTGCCGGCCCACGTGACGGGGATGCTGCTCAACTTCGAGGCGCTCTTCACCATCGCTTTCGGCGCGCTGTTCCTCGGCGAGCGGCTCGGGCGGGTGGGCTGGCTCGGGGCTCTCACGATCCTCGCCGGCGCGGCGTTGCTTTCGCTTCCCTCCGCCGGCGCGGCGCGGGAGCCCGTCTCCGGGGTGGGGGTCCTTCTGGTGATTGCGGCCTGCGCGCTCTGGGGGCTCGACAACAACCTGATGCAGCGGATCTCGCTCCGCGATGCCCGCGTGACCGCGGCGGTGAAGGGCCTCGCCGGCGGCGCGGCGCTCCTCTCGATGGCCGCGGCCCTCGGCGACATCCACGGCTTCACGCCCGCGCGGATCGCGGGCGTCGCGGCCAGCGGCGCGGTCGCCTACGGCCTCTCCCTCGTCCTCTTCATCCGCGGCCTGCGCACCCTCGGCGTGCTCCAGACCGGCACCCTCTTCGCGCTGGCGCCGGGCTTCGCGGCGGTGTTCTCGTTCGTGCTCCTCGGCGAGCGCCCGGGTCCGCCGGGCCTCGCGGCGTTCTTCCTCATGACCGGCGGAGCGCTGCTCCTCTCGCGGGATCGGCACGAGCACTTCCACGCCCACGAGGAGATCGAGCACGCGCACCCGCACGCGCACGACGCCCATCACCAGCACGCGCATAGACCCGGGGAGATGGCCGCGTCACCGCACGCGCATCCCCACCGGCACGCGCCGCTCGCGCACGGTCATCCGCACGTGCACGACGCGCATCACGGGCACCGGCACGGGGCATGAGCCCGATATCTCAGCGTGCGGGCTGCGGCACGAAACCGGTGGCCACCGCTCAGGGAACGACGATCACCTTGCCCCAGCTGGCCCGCGAGCCGAGCGCCTCGAGGGCCTGGGGCAGATCGGCGAGGGCGTAGGTGCCGTAGATCACCGGACGGATCTTCCCCTCCTCGTAGAGCTTGAAGAGCGCCTGAAAAGTCTCGGGGATGCGCTCGCGCTCGTAGATCGCGTATGCGCCCCAGTGGATCCCGACGAGCGAGATGTTCTTCAGGAGGATGCGGTTCGCCTTCACCTCGGGGATCCGGCCGCTGGCGAAGCCCACCACGAGCAAGCGGCCGTTCCACGCGATGCACTTGAGCGACTTGTCGAAGGTGTCGCCGCCCACCGAATCGTAGATCACGTCCGCGCCCCGGCCGTCGGTGGCCTGGCGCACGCGCTCCACGAAGTCCTCTTTCGTGTAGTCGATCAGCACGTCGGCGCCGACCTTCCGCGCCACTTCGAGCTTCTCGGGTCCGCCCGCCGTGGCGATCACGCGCGCGCCGAGCGCCTTGCCGATCTGCACCGCGGCGATCCCGACGCCGCCCGCGGCGGCGTGCACGAGCAGGTTCTCGCCCGGCCGAAGGCCCGCGCGGTAGACGAGCGCCGCCCAGGAGGTCGGGTACACGATGGGCAGGGCGGCACCTTCCTCGAAGGACATGCCCGCCGGCATCTTCCACGTGGCGGGCGCCGGGGCGGCCACGCGCTCGGCGAAGGCGCCGTTGGGCACGGACGCCAGAACCCGATCACCCACCGCGAAGCCTTCGACCTCGGGACCCAGCGCCCCGACGATCCCTCCGACCTCGGCGCCCGGGACGAAGGGGAACTCGGGCTTCACCTGGTACTGCCCCTTCACGAGCAGGATGTCGAAGAAGTTGCACCCGGCGGCCTTCACGTCGATCCGGATCATGCCCCGTGTCAGCTCTGGCTCCGGGAACTCGCCCACGCGAAGATCCTTCGGCTCCATCCACCGGTCCACCACGACGGCTCTCATCTATCCCCCTGTATCTTCCTGCAAGCGTGCGGAGATTCCGAGATAGCACGCGTCCCGCGCGGGGCGCAACCGAGGGCGCCTCAGCCCCGCCACCGCGCGATCGCGACGACGAGCGCCGTGAGCCCGGCAAGCGCGGCAGCTCCGCCCAGCGCCCGGGCCCGGGCCGGCGGCACGCCGCGCGCCTGGAGCGCGCCGTTCCCCAGCACACAGCAGGCGTAAAGGACGATCCCCGCCGCCAGCCACACGCCGAACCGCACCCACGCCATCGCGGGGAGATAGGCCATGAGCCCCGCGCAGCAGGCGATCCCGAGGGGGGCCGTGAGCCAGACCGCGGGCACGCGGAAGGGGCGCCGCCGCTCCGGCTCGGCCAGGCGCAGGACCAGCACCCCGCCGCACACCAGGACGAACGCGAAGAGAGTGCCGATGTTCGTGAGATCGACGATCTCGTCGACGGGGAAGAACGCGGCAAAGGCCGCGACCACGATCCCCGTGAGGATCGTCGTCACGTAGGGCGTGCCGAAACGCGGATGCACGCGGGAGCACCAGGCCGGCAGCAGCCCGTCCCGGGACATCGCGAAGAAGATCCGCGGCTGGCCGAGCTGGAAAACGAGGAGCACCGCCGTGTGGGCCACGACGGAGCCGAAGGCCACGATGGTCGAAGCCCCCGCCATCCCGCGGTGGGCGAGCGCCGTGGAGAGCGGCTCCGGGGTCCCGAGCGCTTTCCAGGAGATCATGCCGGTGAGCACCGCCGCCACCGCGATGTAGATGGCCGTGCAGATCGCCAGTGAGCCGAGGATCCCCAGCGACAGATCGCGCTCCGGATCGCGCGCCTCCTCCGCCGTCGTGGAGATCGCGTCGAAGCCGATGTAGGCGAAGAACACGATGGCGGCGCCCGTGAGGATCCCGTGAAGGCCGTTCGGAGCGAAGGCCCGCCACGCGGAGGGCGCGCCGGGCGGAAACCAGTTGGACAGGTCGAAGAATCGGATCCCGACGAAGACGAAAAAGGCGAGGACGACGAGCTTCACCGCCACCATGACCGTGTTGAAACGCGACGAGAAGCGCACACCCAGCACGAGGATCGCCGTGAGCAGGAGCACGATGGCCGCGGCGGGCAGATCGAGCAGCACCGGCACGCCGAGGAGCCGGGGGGCCGCGTCCAGCACGGCGGCGGGGGCCTCGCGGTATCCATGGACGAGCCAGGCGGGCAGGAGGATCGGGCGCCCGAGGACGAGTGCGCCGCCGTGGCGGAGCAGCTCCTGGAAGTAGCCCGACCAGGAGATCGCCACGGCGACGTTGCCGGCCGCGTACTCGATCAGGAGATCCCAGCCGATGATCCAGGCGAGCAGCTCGCCCAGCGTTGCGTAGGCGTAGGTGTATGCGCTCCCCGCGATGGGGATCATCGAGGCCATCTCGCTGTAGCAGAGGGCGGGGAAGACGCAGGCGATCCCGGTGAGCACGAAGGAGAGGATGATCGCGGGTCCCGCGCCGGGACGCACGGCTCCCTCGCCCGCCGCCGCCGTGCCCACCGTGAGGAATATTCCCGCGCCGACGATCGCGCCTATCCCGAGCGAGACGAGATCCGCCGGCCCGAGCACCCGCCTGAGGCGCGCGGCGCGCCGATCGGCGGCGCCGTGGATCTGCTCGATCCGCTTGCGCGTGAAGAGGCGGGAGAGGATGCCATTCATGGAAAACCGGAGGGTCGGGCGGCGCTCAGGGTCAGGAGAGCCCCTTGAGCAGCACGCCCGCCCCGTATGCGAGCGCGGCGGCGATGGCGCCGACGAGCAGGGTCTCGAGCCCCGAGCGCCACCAGCTCGCGATGGACCAGAGGCTCTTCACCGATCCGATCGCGAAGAAGACGGCGCCGGTGAGCAGCGAGGCGATCGTGAAGGCCCGGGGCGCGCGGAGGAGGAACGGGACGAGCGGCGCCACCCCGCAGACGAGGAACGCCGCGAAGGTCGAGAGGGCGGCCAGCCAGGGCGAGCGGATCTCCCGGGGCAGGCCGTACTCCTCCGTGAGCATCGTGCGCACCCAGATCTCGCGATCGCTGGTGATGCGATCCACCACGTGCTCCAGCACCTCGCCGTCCAGCCCCTTGTTCCGGATGATCTGGCGGATCTCTTCCTTTTCGCCCTCCGGGAACTCCTCGATGTGCCGCCGCTCGATGGCGTCCAGCCGTTCGTGCGCGTCGCGCTCCGACTTCGTCCCGAGGAAGTTGCTCGACGCCATCGAGAAGCCGTCGGCCAGGAGGTTCGCGGCGCCCATGATCAGGATCACCTTCGTGGCCAGCTCGGCTCCCACGACCCCCGAGACGACCGCGAAGGTGGTCACGGCGCCGTCGATCCCGCCGTAGACGAAGTCACGCAGATAGTTGTGACGCACCCCGGCGGCCAGCCGCGCCTCGATCGCTTCAGGGGTGTGGGCGTGCTCCATGCCGGGCGCTCCGCTACCGCGTCTTCAGCCCGTACTGCTCCGCCATCCCCGCCGCCGGCGGCTCGAGGTCCACACCGAGGGTTTCCAGCAACCGCGCCGTCATCATGTAGAAGCCGACCGTCATCGTGAGCTCGACGATCTCCCGGGGAGTGAACGCGCCGCGCGCCTCCTCGAAGAGCGCGTCCGGCACGCGCACGTCGCGCAGGCAGGCGTCGGCGAATCGCATCGCGAGCGCGGTCCGGGCATCGAGCGGCGCGAAGTCCCCCTTGGCCACCGCCGCGATCTCGGCGTCGGTGGCCCCGCAGGCCTTCGCGATGGGGACGTGCTGCGTCCGCTCGTACTCCGCCGGCGAGAGGGCGGCGACCCGCAGGATCGCCAGCTCGCGGATCCGCGGGTCGAGAGTTTGC
>JBGPLH010000228.1:0-5640 GCA_041486365.1 Thermodesulfobacteriota bacterium
CCAATCGACCCAGTGGAGCAGGGCAGCCACCGCCGGGAGTCCCAGCGGGAAGGCCTGCGCGATGTGCGATTCCACTTTCTGCGCCAGCCCGATGGCATCCGCCCCCTCCGCGAAGGCGCCGCCCGGCGGGAGGAACGCGTCGCCGACCGCGCCGAGGATCCTGCGGCTCCCTTCCGAGAGCGCGGTTCCCCCTTGCGCGCCGGCCGCGGCAGCACCGGCCGCGAGCGGACTCGTGAGCCGCCAGGTCCACCACGCGCCGAGCGCGATGCCGCCGTCGACGAGGAAGTTCGCCAGGTAGATGAAGTAGGGGCGCTCGAAGATCAGGAAGAGGAGGCAGGTGCCGCTGGAGACGGCCTTCCCGATGGCCAGCGGCGGCATCAGGATGCGGCGCTCCGAGGGCGCCTCGCTGATGAGCCAGGCGAGACTGGTCACCACGGCCATGTAGGCGACGGCGAGGCCGAGCCAGAAGCGGTGGGCGAGATGCGGCGCGTCGGGGAAACCGAAGATCCCGCCGACGCCGTTCAACGTGTCGATCGTCCCGTTCGGGAAGAGGAAGAACAGCGTTCCCACAACGAGGAACGTCCACGCGAACATGCGATAGACGGGGCGTAGCAGGGCGTCCCAGCCCGGGCTCGAGGACATGCGATCTCCCGCGGAGGTGCGCTCAGTCGCACTCGCGAAGGGCGTCCCAGTCCTCGCGAAGCGGCGGGAGCCGGTTGCGGTCTCCCAGCACCTCGCCCGCGTTTACCATGCGGAGGAGATTCGCGTCCAGCACCGCCCCGGCCGCGATGACCCCGCTCCGGAGCACGCTCCCGATCCCGTGGCCCGAAGGCGTGCTCGCCCCGCAGAGGTACAGGCCCGGGATGTCGGTCTCAGGCCCCATCCGCATGGGCCCCGCCTGGTCGCAGGAGAGCTCGACGCCGTAGGAGGTCCCGCCGGTGGAGCGGGTGAACCGCTCCTGGGTGATGGGCGTGGCGGCCTCCTTCCAGTCGATGTGCTCCCGGATCCCCGGGAGGATCCGCTCGGCGCCCGCGATGAGACGCTCGGCCAGCTCGTGTTTTCGGCGGCGGTACTCCGGGTCCACGTGGTAGGCGTTCCCCGCGTCCGCCGGTCCCTTCCCCACGTGCCAGAGCGCGTAGTCGCGGGGAACCATCGTCATGACCTGGAGGTTCGTGTAGCCCTCCGGCGCGAGGTGGCGGTTCGTGGGGTCCTTGATCGATGCGACGGTCAGGTAGATGAAGTCCTTGTCCGGCATCTTCCCGGCGTCGAGTTCGGCGTACATCCCCGCGATGTCGTAGCTGTCGTAGAGGAACCAGTTCGTGTTGGGCAGCGCCCGCTCGGACAGGTCCGTGTCGAGCCCGAGGTACACGACGAAGAGCGGCAGCGCCATCCGGTAGGACTTCACGTGATCGATGGTGGCCTGGGAGAAATGATCAGGGCCCACCAGCTCGGTCACGGTGCGCTTCAGGTCCGCGTTCGAGACGACGATCGGCGCGTCGATCCGGCGACCGTCCTTGTCGAGGATCACGCCGGCGGCGCGGCCGTTCTCGACGACGATCCTCCGGACGCGGGAGCGCGTGCGCACCTCGCCGCCGTAGGCTCGGATCGCCTCGACCAGCCGTCCCGCGATCACCTGGCCGCCCCCTTCGGGATAGTAGGCGCCCTTCATGTAGTGGTCGGTGAAGCCCGCCTGGAGCGCCACCGGCGTGCGCCCGGGCGGCACCGCATAGGCCCCCGACTCGCCGACGATGACGGCCTGCGCCCGTTGTGAGATTCCGTGCTCGGCGAACAGATCGGTGACGGGCCGTACGCCCCACTGCATGAAGAACGGCGCCTCCACGGGAAGCTGTTCGAAGGACAGCTCCCCCGCCTGGATCCGCCGCCCCTCGCGGCCGACCTGGCGCAGGACGTCGATCACCTGGCCGAGGGCCTGCGCCTCGTCCGGGAACTGCTCGATCAGCCGCGCCCTGTACTTGTCCCAGCTCGCCGGGATCCGGAACGTGAAGTCGGGGAAGATCAGCGTCGAGTAGCCGTCCGGCTCCAGCGGCCGGAACACGACGCGCTCGGCGAGGCCCACGCCGCGGAGGATCGTCGTGATCAGCCCGTCGTGGCCGCACTCGCCGATGTAGTGGAGGCCCACGTCGAACTCGTATTCTCGCCCGTGAATCTTGCGCCGGAAGTCCTGGGAGTTGCCGCCGGCCACGTGGTGCGACTCGAGCACGAGGGTCCGCTTGCCCGCCGCGGCGAGATAGGCGCCGCAGGACAACCCGCCCAGTCCCGAGCCGATCACGACGGCGTCCCACTGCTCGCTTCGATCCTTTTCCATCGGTGCCTCCTTGCGTCAATACGATTTGGGCAGTCCCAGCGAGTGCTGAGCGACGAAGTTCAGGATCATCTCCCGGCTCACCGGCGCTATCCGCAGGGTGCGCAGCGCGCCCCACATGTCCGCGAGCCCGTACTCGCAGGCCAGCCCGTTGCCCCCGTGCGTCTGGATCGCCTGGTCGAGCGCGCGGAGAGCCGCCTCCGCGGCGGCGTACTTCGCCATGTTCGAGGCCTCTCCCGCGTCCTCTCCCGCGTCGTACAGCCAGGCCGCCTTGGCCGTCATGAGGCGCGCGAGCTCCACGCCGATCTTCGCCTCCGCGAGCGGGTGAGCAATCCCCTGGTGCGCGCCGATGGGCACGCGCCACACCTTGCGGTCGCGGGCGTAGGCGGCGGCCTTCTCGAGCGCATAGCGCCCGACGCCGTTAGCCATGGCGGCCGAGGTGATGCGCTCCGGATTGAGCCCGGTGAACAGAGGCGCGAGCCCGGCCCCCTCCCCGCCGACGAGCCGGTCCGCGGGGACGGTGACGTTGTCGAAGAAGAGGGTGAACTGCCGCTCGGGCATCACGGTCTGCACGGGGATCGGAGATTTCTCCAGCCCGGGCGCGTCGACGTCCACGATGAACAAGCCGAGCCCGTTGGGCCGTCCGGCGTCATCGACGATCTTCGCGACCACGAGGACCGCGTCCGCCTCGTCGACGCCCGAGATGTAGTACTTCGTTCCGCGCAGGCGATAGGCGTCGCCGTCGCGGGTCGCGGCGGTGGCGAGGTTGTGGGAGTTCGATCCGGCGTCGGGCTCCGTGATCGCGAAGACCACCTTCTTCGTGCCGGACGCGATACCCGGGAGCCAGTCCTTCTTCTGCCCGGGGGTGCCGTGGCGGGAGAGGATCGAGCCGACGATCGCGGGGGAAACGACGAGGAGGAGGAGCGGGCAGCCCGCGGCGGCGAGCTCCTCGCAGACAGCGGCGAGCGCGGCGATTCCCATGCCGCCGCCGCCGTGCTCCTCGGGGATGTTCACCCCGAGGTAGCCCTTGCGCGCGAGATCGTCCCAGAGCTCCGTGGCCCTGCCGCCGGCGCGGGCGCGCTCCACGTACCAGCCGTGTCCGTAGGATGAGGCGATGCCGTGAACGGCATCGCGAAGCATCCGGTGTTCGGAGGACTCCGAGAAATCCATGACAGCCCCGGCGGCGATCCGGGTGGAGGGTGCCGCGTCAGACGGATCGGACATATCCCGTGAGGGCGCTTCCTCGAGCAAATGCTCGAAACGCTGCAAATATCATTCCCGCAACGAGATCCGTGGCGCGCGTTAAAGGAGTATCCGCTGGGCGGGGCGTCCGGGGCGAGGGGCGAGCGGGGGCGCGGGGGAGCACGCGCAGCCTTTGCATCCGGAGGCGGGAGCCCCAGGCGGAGACGCATAATCTGCGGGAGGGAGTGGGGCGGGAACCGGGTCACTGCGGCAAGGGCTCGGGCGCGTTCCTCGCCTTCCACTTGATGTTGCACCCCATGCTCGGCTTCTGATCCGCCGGCGCGGGCCTGCCCGCGAGGACCGCGTCGAGGGCGGCGCGGAGATCCTTCCCCGTCACGGGGACGTTGTTGCCGGGTCGGCCCCCGTCCATCTGGCCGCGGTAGACCAGCCGCCGTTCCCGGTCGAAGAGGAAGAAGTCGGGCGTGCAGGCGGCGCGGTAGGCCCGGGCGACCTGCTGGCTCTCATCGTGGAGGTAGGGGAACGTGTAGCCGATCGTCCGCTTCTCACGCTTCATGTTCTCCGGGCTGTCGTCGGGATAGGCATCTGCGTCGTTTGCGTTGATCCCGACGATGGCCACGCCTTTCGCCTGATATTCCCGGCAGAGCTTCGCCAGCTCCTGCCGCACGTGCTTCACGTAGGGGCAATGGTTGCAGATGAACATCACGAGGAGGGCCGGCGCGTCCCTGAAGTCCCGGAGCGAGACGTGCTTCCCCTCGGTGTCGGGGAGACTGAAGTCGGGGGCCTGCATCCCGAGCCCGGGCATCGTGGATGGTGTGAGCGACATGGCTTACCTCCTCCGGCGTTCGGCCCGATCCTGGGCTATGAAGGGGACGAGGGCAAGGGCCCGGGGCGCGGCGCGCCCCGCTCCGCGCGAGAGGCCGCATGAAGATCGACGAAACGCTGGTGAGGATCAGCCGGGAGCAGACGCGGGCGCTCGCGAGGATCCGGATTGGCGCGCCGGTCGCGCGCGTGTATCACCCGCTCGAGTACGCGCGAGAACCTTGGGAGCGCTATCTGCGCATGTACGGGCGGACGCCGAAGGAAGCGATCTTCGTCGGGATGAACCCGGGTCCCTGGGGGATGGCGCAGACCGGCGTTCCCTTCGGAACCGCCGGGCTCGTGCGAGACTGGCTCGGGATCGAGGGCAAGGTCGGGAAGCCGGCCCGCCCCCATCCGAAGCGGCCGGTCCTCGGCTTCGATTGCCCCCGGCGCGAGATCAGCGGTGAGCGCTTCTGGGGCTGGGCGCGCCGGCGCTTCGTGACGCCCGGGCGGTTCTTCGATCGGTTCTTCGTCGCGAACTATTGCCCGCTTCTTTTCCTCGACGCCGCCGGGCGCAACCTGACGCCCGACCACCTGCCCTCGGCGCGCACGCGCGGGATGTTCGCGATCTGTGATCACGCGCTTGCGCAGACCGTGGAGACGTTGCGCCCCCGCGTCGTGATCGGCATCGGGCGTTTTGCCGAGAAGCGCGCCCGCGAGGCGCTGGAAGGGATGGGCGTGCGGATCGGATGGATCCCCCATCCGAGCCCGGCGAGCCCGCGGGCCAATTCGGGTTGGGAGCGGGACATGGAGGAGGCGCTGCGGGAGGTGGGGATCCGGATCGACGGGGAGCGCGCGTCGGGTTGACGCGGGCGCGTCTTCCGGCGCGAGACCACATTCGGCCCGTCCTCCGGGAAGCGTGGGAGACGCGCCGCG
Organism: Thermodesulfobacteriota bacterium; assembly: GCA_041486365.1. Taxonomy (GTDB): domain Bacteria; phylum JAUYMQ01; class JAUYMQ01; order JAUYMQ01; family JAUYMQ01; genus JBGPLH01. The sequence goes on from JBGPLH010000228.1 coordinate 5,261, forward strand.
ACGCCTCGACGGGAGCCCATCGAACGTGGAAAATGCCCCAGGGGGCATCGAACGGGGGAACGGAGCACCATGAGCGACCCGGGCGCGAGCAGCCGGTCCATCTTCGGGGGCCTCCGCGAGCGGTTCGACCGCCTGCTGGAGTGGAGCCTCGCGGACAAGTGCCTCGTCGTGGCGGTCCTCGTGTTCGCGCTGGGTACCTCGTACCTGTTCTGGGAGATCTTTATCCTCCGGCACCCCGGCCTGGTCCCCTATTTCAACCACGCCTATGCGCGGCGATCGCTCCCCGTTCACGTGTTCCTGTACGAAGGGGGCTGGCTCTCGATCATCGCGGCCTCGCTCTGGTGCCGCAAACACGCGCCGCAGAGCCGGTGGCTCGTCCA
>JBGPLH010000229.1:0-5629 GCA_041486365.1 Thermodesulfobacteriota bacterium
CTCAGGACGAAGGCCTTCGTCGCCCCGTAGGTGGCCATGTAGGGCACGGGGACGAAGGATCCCACCGAGCCCAGGTTCACGATCCGTCCCCGCCCCCGGGAGATCATGCCCGGCAGGTACAGGCGCGTCAGGACCGCGAGGGAGAGCACATTCAGGCGGATCTCCTCCATCTCTCGCTCGAGCGACAGCTCGGCCAGCCGCCCGTTCGTCCCGAACCCGGCGTTGTTCACCAGCCAGTCGACCACGATGCCTCGCCTCTCCGTCTCGGCGTGTATAGCGGCCGGCGCCTCCGCGGAGCCCAGGTCGCGCGCGAGGACCTCGCAGCGGATCCCGTGACGCCCTTCGACTTCCTTCTTCAAAGCCTCCAGGGCCTCCAGCCGCCTCGCCACGACGACGAGGTCCGTTCCCTCCGCGGCGAGCTGCCGCGCGAACTCGGCGCCGATGCCGGCCGATGCGCCCGTGATCAACGCCGTCTCCCTGGCCATGCGAACCTCCTCCCGCAGCCCTTACGGCCGCGATGCGATGTCCCGCCCCAGTGTACCAGAGGACCGGCCCGCGACGCCCGCGCCCCGCTGTGGCACGGGACGGGCCCGGCGCCCCGGAGTAAGATGCCGCCATGGGAAACGAGCTATCCGCCCGGGTGATCGGCAAGGTCTCGGAGGTCCCGCGCGAGGCCTGGGACGCGCTCGTGGACGAGCACGCATCGCCCTTCCTCCGCTGGGACTGGCTCTCGGCGCTGGAGGAGACCGGCTGCGCCGTGGAGGCGGCGGGATGGATCCCGTCGCACGTCGTGCTCCGGCGCGGCGAGCGTCTCGTCGGCGCCTGTCCCGTCTATCTCAAGCTCCACAGCCAGGGCGAGTTCGTCTTCGATCAGGACTGGGCGGGCTTCGCCGCGACGCTCGGTATCCGCTACTACCCGAAGCTGCTCGTTGGTGTCCCCTTCACGCCCGTCTCGGGGCGGCGCTTCCTCACGGCCCCGGGCGAGGATCGTCCCGCGCTCGTCGCCACGATGGGCCGGCTGCTCATGCGCCTGTGCGAGTAGAACCGCCTCTCCTCCGTCCACGTCACCTTCTGTGCGCCCGACGAGTCGGAAGTCCTCTCGCGGGAGGGGTTCCTCCGGCGGATCGATCTCCAGTTCCACTGGCGAAACCGCGGCTACGGGGATTTCGAGGCGTACCTGGGCGATCTCCGCGCCGATCGGCAACAAGGTACGTCGCGAGCTCAGGGAGCCCGCGCGCCAGGCAATCACCATCCGCGCCCTCGAAGGAGACGCGGTCACCCCGGCCGCCATCGGGACGCTCTTCGACCTCTACAAGCGACACGTCGATCATCATCCCTGGGGGCGGCAGTACCTGACGGGGGCCTTCTTCGAGGAGATCGGCCTTCGCATGCGGCCGTCGCTCCTTCCGATCGTGGCGGAGCGCGCGGGGCGGATCGTGGCGGGCACCTTCAACGTGCGCGACGCGCAGGCCCTCTACGGGCGCTACTGGGGCGCCTTCGAGGATCATCGCTTCCTGCACTTCAACGTGTGCTACTACGCGGCCATCGAGGCCTGCATCGCCCGGGGGATCGGGCGCTTCGAGGCGGGCGCGGGCGGTGACTTCAAGCAGTTGCGGGGACTGGACCCGGAGCCGACGGTGAGCCTGCACCACGTGCCGGATTCGCGGTTCCGGGAGGCGCTGGCGGAGTTCCTGGCCCGGGAACGGCGGGCGGTGGAGCGGTACCGGGGCAATCTGCTCAGCGAACGGAGCCAGCTTCGATCGGTTCGGCGACGGGATAGCTGAAGGAGAGGGCGCCCCCTTCGCCCAGGTCCACCACGACGCGGCCCCCCTGCCGGAGCCTCCCGAAGAGGATCTCGTCGGCCAGCGCGCGCTTGATCTCGGTCTCGATGAGGCGCGCCATCGGGCGGGCGCCGAAGGTGGCGTCGTAGCCCCGCTCGGCGAGCCACGCGCGCGCGGCGGGTGTCACTTCGAGGTCGACCTTCTTCTCGGCGAGTTGCAGATCCAGCTCCGTCACGAACTTGTCGACGACCTTCTCCACCACGTCCGGAGTGAGCGACGCGAAGGGGATCGTCGCATCCAGGCGGTTCCGGAACTCCGGCGAGAACAGCCGCTCGATGGCTTCCTTTCCCTTGCCCAGATCGGGCCCCTCGCGCCCGAAGCCCATGGCCTGACGGCTGATCTCCGCAGCGCCCGCGTTCGTCGTCATGATCAGGATCACGTTGCGGAAGTCGGCCTTGCGCCCGTTGTTGTCGGTGAGCGTGGCGTGATCCATCACCTGGAGCAGGATGTTGAAGACGTCCGGGTGGGCCTTCTCGATCTCGTCGAGCAGCACCACGGCGTAGGGGTTCCGGCGGATCGCGTCCGTGAGCATCCCGCCCTGGTCGAATCCCACGTAGCCCGGCGGCGCGCCGATGAGCCGCGACACCGTGTGCTTCTCCATGTACTCGCTCATGTCGTAGCGGTCGAAGGAGACGCCGAGGATCCGCGCGAGCTGGATGGCGACCTCCGTCTTCCCCACGCCCGTCGGACCCGAGAAGAGGAAGGAGCCGATGGGACGGGTCGGCGCGCCGAGGCCCGAGCGCGAGAGTTTTATCGCCGAGGCCAGCGCGTGGATGGCCTCCTCCTGGCCGAAGACGACCTGCTTCAAATCTCCCTCGAGCGTCGCGAGCGCCTCCCGGTCGGAAACCGAGACGTTGCGCACGGGCACCCGGGCGATCCGCGATACCACCGCCTCGATGTCCCTGACGCCCACCTTGCGAATCTTGTCGGCCCGCGCCTTCCCCGAGTCGGCCCCGGCAATGCCCGGATCCTCCGGGCGCGGGACCTCCGGGCGAATTTTATCGGCCCGCGCCTTCCCCGAATCGGCCCCGGCAACGCCCGGATCCTCCGGGCTCGGAACCTCCGGGCGCGGGACCTCCGGGCGGCTCGGCCGATTCGGAACGCGCAGGCGCATGGCCGCCCCCGCCTCGTCGATCACGTCGATCGCCTTGTCGGGGAGGTGCCGGTCATTGATGTGGCGCGCCGAAAGCTCCACGGCCGCCCGGATGGCCGCGGGCGAGTAGGACACCCCGTGGTGGGCCTCGTAGTGGGGCCGCAGGCCCTGGAGGATCTGGACGGTCTCCTCCACGGTGGGCTCGATGATGTCGATGCGCTGGAACCGGCGCGAGAGGGCATGGTCTCGCTCGAAGTAGCTCTTGTAGTCGTGGTAGGTCGTCGAGCCGATGCAGCGCAGCTCACCGGAGGCCAGCGAGGGCTTGAGCAGCGTGGAAGCGTCCATGGCGCCGCCCGTGGCGGCCCCGGCTCCGATCACCGAGTGGATCTCGTCGATGAAAAGGACCGCGCCCGGGATCTTCTTCAGCGCCCTGAGCACGGCCTTCATTCGCTGCTCGAACTCGCCGCGGAACTTCGTCCCCGCCAGGAGCGCGCCCATGTCGAGCGCGTAGATCCGGGCGTCGCGCAGCGGCTCGGGGACGTCACCCTCCGCGATCTTGCGGGCGAGCCCCTCGGCCAGGGCCGTCTTCCCGACCCCCGCGTCGCCCACGAAGATCGGGTTGTTCTTCCGGCGCCGGCACAGCACGTGAATGGTCCGCTCGATCTCGGGTCCCCGGCCGATCAGCGGATCGATCTTTCCCTCCTTGGCGCGGGCCACGAGATCGACGCAGTACGCGGCGAGCGGATCGCGGACCGGAGCCCCCTCCCCTTCCGCGGGGGCCCCTTCCGGCCCCGAGGGGGACGCGCCCGCCTCGACGTCGCCGCCATCGATCTTTGAGATTCCGTGGGAGACGTAGTTGAGCGCGTCCAGCCGGGTGATCCCCTGCCGCTCGAGGAGATACAGTCCATAGGAGCCGCTCTCCCGGAAGATCGCGATGAGCACGTTCACCGCCTCGATCTGCCGCTTCCCGGCCGACTGCACGTGGATCGCCGCGCGCTGCATCACGCGCTGGAAGGAGAGTGTCTGCTGAGGATCCCGGTCGATGCCGGCGGGGAGCTTCTCGAGCCCCTCCTCGAAGTAGGTCTCCAGCTCCCCCTTGAGGGTCTCGACGTCGCCGCCGCAGTGGCGGATCGCTTCCGCCGCGGCATCGTCATGAAGAAGCGCGTAGAGCACGTGCTCGATCGTGAGGTATTCGTGCCGCCGGCGCCGCGCTTCCGCGACGGCCAACCCCAGGGTGGCTTCCAGCTCCCGGCTGATCATGCTTCCTCCAGACTGCACTGGAGCGGGTAATCGAGCTTCTTCGCGAGTGCGTGCACGGTGGCCACCTTCGTCTCGGCGACCTCGTGGGGATAGACGCCCGCCACGCCGATCCCGTTGCGGTGGACGTGGAGCATGATCTGCACCGCCTCGGCGTGGGCGCGGTGGAACACGTCCTGGAGGACCTGCACCACGAACTCCATGGTCGTGTAGTCGTCGTTGTGGAGCAGGACCTTGAAGAGCGGTGGCCGTTTGGTCTTCCGCCGCCGCTCCGTCACGACGCCGAGGTCCGACCGCTGCTTCGGCTCGCCGGATCGGGTGCTCATGGATGCGATTTTAGGGCGGGGGGTGAGGAAGCGCAACGCGGCGCTCGCCGGTGCTCGATCCCGGAGGCGCCGCGATGAAGGACCGATCCCGGAAGCGCTCAGCGCCGGACGCCGCGGCCTTCGGGGTTGTAGATCTCGGGCTTGAGCAGGTCGCCCGCTCCGCCCGTGGTGAACCGGATCGGGGCGTCTTCCTCCTCGGGCTCGAGGAACGCCTCGCCGTCGTGGTCGGCGTTGCCGTCCACCTCGAAGCCCGCGTCGCGGATCATGCGGTAGGTCTCGCGGATCGAATGGCCGCGCGTGGTGAGGTAGCCCTGCACGAAGAGCGAGTTGGCGGGGTAGAGCGCCATCGCGCCGAGCGACCGCAGATGCACCTCGCGCCCGCCGGCCGCCCGGATCTCCGCGGCCGGGTTCACGAGCCGGAACAGGCACAGCGCCCGCAGACACCGCTGGGGCGTAAGTGTCCCGTCCGAGAGCACCGTGTTCCCCTCGATCGGGATCAGGAAGTTCACGGGGATCGAGGGCACGCCCATCTCCCTCAGGCGGAAGGCCACCTCCACGAGATCGTCGCTCTTCTCGCCCATCCCCATGATGAGCCCGCTGCACGACTGGATCCCGTTTCGCGCCGCCGCCGTGATGGTCGCCACCCGGTCGGCGTATGTGTGGGTCGAACAGATGGCCGCGTAGTGCGATTCGCTCGTGTTCAGGTTGTGGTTCAGCCGGTCGAGGCCCGCCTCCGCGAGGATCTTCGCGTGCTCGTCGTCGATGAGGCCCACGGAGAGGCACGTGCCGATCTGCCAGGTGGTCTTGATCCGGCGGATGAGATCCGCGAGCTTCCTCGTCCGCTCGAGCGTGGGTCCGCGTCCCGAGAGCACCATGCAGTAGCGCGTCGCGCCGGCCCGCCAGGCGGCCTCGGCCTCGGCGAGGATCTCCTCGTCGGACTTCATCGCGTACTTCTGGATCGGCGCTTCGGAATCGCGGGACTGGGAGCAGTAGCCGCAGTCCTCCGGGCACAGCCCGTTCTGCACGTTGTTCAGGATGTGGACCATGACCTTGCGCCCGAAGTGCCGCCGCCTGGGCTCGAAGGCGGCCTGGAGGAGCGGGAGCAGCTCCAC
>JBGPLH010000230.1:0-5604 GCA_041486365.1 Thermodesulfobacteriota bacterium
GACGAGCAGCTTCGTGCGGAGCCCCAGCGGCTTGACCCGCTCGCCCAGCGCCTCGACGGACCGGTAGGCCTGGAAGGACGCCGCGACGGGCCGGAGGATCCCCTTGAGCAGGAAGAACGAGAAGAGGCTCGAGATGAGTCCCGAGGACAAGCCCGCGAAGAAGATCTTCAGGAGGTCGTACCAGGACGTTCCGTGGAAGATCGCCATGTACGCGCCGGAGACCAGCGTTCCGATCGTCCAGAAGACGATCCCCAGGACGAGCTGGTTGCGAGGATGGTCGATCGTGGCCGCGTAGACCTCGCGCACCCGCTCGGGATCGGCGATCCGCAGACCCGCCAGCTCCTGCCGCCAGTAGTTGTCGAGGATCCTCTGGTCGCGGCGTGTCGCGAAGAGCGCGGCAACGAACAACACCGGGAAGAGCACGATGAGACACCCGATGAACTGGTTCACCTGCTCGCGCGACCAGCGAAGCAGCGACACGAGGAACAGCGCCGCGAGCACCGTGGCCAGGAGCGACACGAGCAGGGACGCCAGCCGCGCCCTCCGGATGATGTTGATCTCGGTTCGTTTCATGCCGGATCTCCCTCCGAGAAAACCTTCTCCGCCGCACGGCCCTGGCGCGGCCCTCGCGAGATGCCCCCCCCGCGGGTCACGCCGCGCTCTCCGCCACCGGCCGCTCCGCGGACAGCGCGAGCAGCCGCTCCGGCGCGATCACCAGGTACGCGTCCCCGGCGCGCGAGCACAGCCCCGCGATGAAGTCCGACCCCTTCGAAAGCGCCAGGGACGGCGGGGGCTGGATCTGCGATACCGGGAAGCGCACGACCGGCTGCAGGGCGTCCACGAGCAGACCGGCCACGCGGCCGCCCACGACCACCACGACGATTCTCGAGCACCGGGGATCGACGATCGTGCCGCCTCCTCCCAGCCGCTGCCGCACGTCGACGACAGGAATGAACGTCCCCCGCAGGTCGATCACCCCCACGATTCCCTCGGGCGAGCGGGGGACCGGCGTCAGGCGCTGCACGCGCGTGACTTCCTTCACGGCGCGAACGTCCAGCAGGTAGCGCTCTTCCGCCACGCGGAAGCAGAGGAAGAGCCCCTCCTCCTCCGCGCAGACGCGATCCTCGGCGTTCATCGGGCGCGGGCCGGCGGCCTCGCCACGGGCCTTGACCCGCCCGGCCTCCCCGATCTCAGCCACGCTCCTCGCCGTTCGTTCCTTCACCGCGCCCCTCCCTGCGCGCCGCGATCCTCTTGCGCGACGCGGCGGATGGCCTGATCGGCGTCGATGGCCGGGTCGACCAGGAACGCCAGCACGGCCTCGGCCTTCAGGATCGCGATCAGACGGCCCTGGTGGCGGCACACACCCGCGAGGAATCCCGACTCATGGGCGCCGAGCAGCGCCGCGGGCTGGGTCACCTGGGAGTCGAGCACGTGGATCTTGTGCGAGACCGCGTCCACGGCCATGCCGATCCGCCTTCCCTCGTGAATCGCCACGACGATCTTCGCGGACGGATACGTGACCTCGGCCGGCGGGAAACCCAGCCGGGCGCGTAGATCGAGCACCGGCACGATCTCTCCGCGCAGCGCGATGATCCCGCTGATGAATTCCGGCACACCGGGGATCTCCGTGACCGGCCGGAGCCGTATGATCTCCCAGACACGCTGGATGTCGATCGCGTACTCCTCCTGGGCGATCGTGAAGCAGAGGAGATCGCTACCCGATTCCTCCGCCTCGTCCCCGGACCGGTGCCATACCTCCTCGGAGGGGAATTCGATCGCGGGCGGGGCGATCATGGCCTGATCGGCGGGCGCCGCCTCGGACGGGGGCGCGGGAGCCGCGGGCTCGGGGATCGACACGGGCCTCTGGGCTGGAGATTCCGCGGCGACCTCGCCTTCCCCCTCCGGAATGAAAGAGGAGAGCAGCTTGAAATCCTCCGCCGGATCCTGCGGGCTCGACGACTCCGGCGTCTCCGGCGCCGCCTCTTTCACCGGCGGCGGTTCCCGGGAATCCCCCGGGCGAACGCCCGCGGCGCTCGATTCCGGCGGCGTGGAAGGTCCGGGCTCGTCCGGGGACACTGGGGGCCCGATCGCGGGCCCGCCCGATCGCTTCGCCGCCGCATTCTTCTGCCCGTTCCTCGGGCGTACGTTTCCGTTGCGTTCCTTGGCCATGGCGACCTGCTACTCCCGCCGGCGAACCGACTGTTCGATCAGTGAGCCGACGTCGAGGACGAGGATCGTTTCCTGGTCGCCCAGTTCCGTGGCGCCGGCGATCCCCCGGATGTTCTGCAGCGATTTCCCCAGCGACTTGATCACGATGTCCTGCCGGTCGCGGAGGCGGTCAACGATGATCCCGAGCCGGTGCTCGGCCAGGCCCACCACCACGACGAAGCACTTTTCCGGCATTTCCCCCTCGCGGCGCAGCCGGAACGCCCGGTCCAGCCGGAGCAGTGGCAGGATCGCGTCGCGGAGCTGGAGTACCTCCTGCCGCTCGATCGAACCGATCTCGGTCCGTGTGAGCGTGAGGCATTCCAGCACCGAGTTGAGCGGCACGGCGTAGGCACGTCCGCAGGCCTCCACCACGAGCGCCTGGATGATCGCGAGCGTGATCGGCAGCACGAGCGAAAAGCAGGATCCCTGGCCGGGGCGGCTTTCGATGTCGATGATCCCCGAGAGCTTCGCGATGTTCTGCTTGACGACGTCCATCCCGACGCCGCGGCCCGACACCTCCGTGGCCTCCCGCTTGGTGGTGAAGCCGGGGAGGAAGATCAGATCCAGGAGCTCACGCGGGGCGAGCGAGGCGTTTGCAGGGATAAGCGCCTTCTCGACGGCCACCTCCTGGATCCGGGTCATGTCCATCCCGCGACCGTCGTCCCGGACTTCGATCACGACGTGATTGCCGCGCTGCGCAGCGCGGATCCGGATGACGCCCTCCTCGGGCTTCGACGCGGCGCGGCGCTCGGGGACCGGCTCGATCCCGTGATCGATGGCGTTGCGGACGATGTGCATCAGCGGGTCGATGAGCCCTTCGATGATCAGCTTGTCGAGCTCCGTCTCGGCGCCCTCCACCTCCAGACGCACCCGCTTCCCGGAGTCCCGCGAGATCTTCCGCACCACCCGCGAGAGTTTGTCGAAGACCTGCCGCAGGGGGACCATCCGGACGTCCATGACGCTTTCCTGGAGATTGGCGAGCTTGCGGTCGAGCTGCTTCTGGAGCTTATCGAGCTCCAACGCGTAACCGGTGAACCCGTGCTCGGCCTTCATCCGATCGCCCAGGCGCCCCACGTTGGAGCGAACGAGGCCCATCTCGCCCACGAGGTTCATCAGGTGGTCGAGCTTGGCGATGTCGACCCGCACCGTCTCGGTGATCGACCGGAGGCTCCCGACCGCGTCCTCCAATCCCTCCTTCTCGCCGCGGGTCCCACGCTCCTCCTCAACCTCGCCCACCATCTCCCAGGCTGCCCCGGTGCCGGCGGGGCCCGGCTGCGCCTCCGGCGCGTCGCGGTACTCGAGCGGTTCGATCGTGACTCCCTGGCGGAGCTCCGCGCCCAGCTCGCGCTCGTTGCGCCGGGAGCCCAGCAGGATGTCGAATTCGATCTCGGTATCACTGGCGGCATTGGCCGAGGGAAGCGTCGTGATCACCTCGCCGAGCGTCCGAAGCTGGGCCGTGAGATCGTTCAGCGAGTGGTCGAAGGTCGCGAGATCGAACTTCGCATGGATCTTGTGGATCCGATTCCGCTCCAGCACGTTCTCGGAGAGACGGTGCTCCTCGTACTCCGTGAGCACGCCGAGGATTTCGGGATCGATTCGCAGCCGTTCGATCGGGTTCTCCGGGCCCTCCGACTTGCGAACAGACACGGCGGCGTCCAGGCGCACCAGCATCGTGTCCACTTCGTGCGGGTCCCCGGTCCCCGCCCCCGCGGAAGCCTGCTCCACGATCCGTCCGAGCAGCTCCAGCGACTCGAAGAGCAGGTCGAGCAGCGATCCCGTGAGTGTGATCTTCCCGAGGCGCAGCTTGTCGAGCATCTCCTCCAGGTGATGGGCGAGCGTCGTCATCGTGGAGATGCCGAACATCCCCGCCAGCCCCTTCAGCGAGTGGGCCGCCCGGAAGATCTCGTTCAACGTATCCGGATCGATGCGGCCCCCCTGGTCCCGGCGATCCAGGCGCAGGAGATTCTGATTCAGCCGCTCGATGATCTCCTCCGCCTCGGAGATGAACTCCTTCATCGCCTTGGGGGAGATCTCCTTGTGTTCGCCGGCCATCGCTCAATCCACTCCGTCGCGCCTCCGGCCCAGGCCGGACGCGCCCTTATTCACCCAACCCCGCCTTGCCCGCGAGCCCCAGGTGCTTCGCCACCAGCCGCTGGAGCACCTGCGGGTCGAAGGGCTTCGTCAGATACTCCTCCGCCCCCAGCTCCAGCCCCTTCACCCGGTCGCGGTCACCGCGCTCCGTGGTAACGATGATGAGCGGGATTCCCTTCATGAGCGGGTTGCGCTTCACGAAGCTCACCAGCTCCAGCCCGTTGATGTCGGGCATGTTGATGTCGGTGATGATCAGGTCCGGCTTCTCCTGGGACAGGAACTTGAGGGCCTCGAACCCGCTGGAGGTCTCCGTGATCTCGAAGCAGCCCAGATCCTCCAGGGTCGAGACCAGCAGCGATCGCATGGTCGATGAGTCGTCCACAACGAGTATCCTGGAACTCACGATGACACCTCTTTGGAGCCGAACGCGCCGGCTTGGATCTTGTCGGGCGGAGGCGTCCGGGACGCCACCCCCCGTCGTCCTCATCTCTGCCCGGTCTCGGAAAGGCGCCTTTCAAGGATCGCCTTCTCCAGCGCCAGCCCGGCCTGCGTCAGGAAGATCTCAAGCGCTTCCGTATCTCCCACGGGTCGCTCTTCCGGGAGATTGTCTCCATAGAGCAGCGCCACGACCTCGTCGCCCACGGTGATAGGCGCCACGAAAACCTCCGCGGGCTTGCCGCGCCCGAGGAGCGCCTGCAGGCGATCGTTCCCGGGGGAGGACTCTAGCCGGCCCCGCACTACGGACCGTTTCCCGACCACGTCGTGGAACACCGAGGGCACGTCCAACGGGATCCGGATGCGCCGGAGTGCCGCGCCGCGCGCGACGGAGGAGCGCCGTGCCGAGGAAGCCTCGTCCCGCAACACGCCCGGGCCGAGGCCGAACCCCCCGAGGCCGATCGCTTCGCCGTTCTTCACCATGAATAGCACCGCCCGGTTCATGATCTCCGCGGCGAACCGGAGCATGAGGAGCGTGATCTCCGCCCCCGTTTCCGGATTGGTGAGCTCGCAGAGCATCGATTTCAGGATCGCGAGCCCCGGCGTCGTCGTCCGGTCGGGTGCGCGATCCCCGTCGGTGAACAGATCGGGATCCGAGATACCGCCCAAGGCGCGGCGGAGATCGATCGTCCCCTCGCCTTCGCCGTCTGCCCTGTCATTGTTCGAGTCGACCGCCGCTCCGCGGCGGATCTCCGGGCTCGGGACGTCATTCTCAGAGTCGGCCCTGTCATTCTTGGAGTCGACCGCCGCTCCGCGGCGGATCTCCGGGCTCGGGACGTCATTCTCAGAGTCGGCCCTGTCATTCTCGGA
>JBGPLH010000231.1:0-5575 GCA_041486365.1 Thermodesulfobacteriota bacterium
ATCCTCGTCGATCAGCTGCGCCCGCGAGAACGGCGCTTTCCGCTCGATCCAGTGCAGCCGCGTGTCGGCGTAGGCGTAGAGGTACTCGCCTTCCGACAGCAGAACGTTGAAGGTGCCCAGGCCCGACAGATCCGTGAACATCCGGTGGAGCAGCGGCCAGTAGGCGCCCGGCCCACCCGGGGGACTGGGGAACGCGCGGCGCAGCTCGTCGAGGATCCAGCAGAAGGCGTGCTCGGAGTCGGTCGTGCCCACCGGAAGATACGCGCCGAGCGGGCGCTTCTTCACCTCCGCGACGCGGCCGTTGTGGCCGAAGACCCAGAACCGCCCCCAGAGCTCGCGCACGAAGGGGTGCGTGTTCTCCAGCGCCACCCGCCCGACGCTCGCGCGCCGGATGTGCGAGAGGACGATCCTGCTCTTGATGGGGTATGCGCGGACGAAGTGCGAGATCTGGCTTTCCGCCGACGGCGTGACGTCGCGGAAGACGCGCAGTCCCTTTCCTTCATAGAAGGCGATTCCCCAGCCGTCCTTGTGAGGCGCCCGCTTGCCGCCCCGCATGCGGAAGCCGGTGAAGGAGAAGACGATATCCGTGGGGACGTTGGCGCTCATGCCGAGCAGCTCGCACATGCCCGGAAGATAGCACAGCGATCGGGCGCCGCGTGACCGCCCTGAACGACGGGCGCGCCCGGAGGCCGGCGAATCGCAAGGCGCGCCCTCGGGCGCGCCTTGCGCATTTTCGATCCGGATCCCGTTCAGCGCTGATCGGGAGGGACGTAGAAGCCTTTCCCGTAGCCGATGTCCTCATTCACCGAATCGTTGCCCGGATGGTTCTTGGCGTTTCGCTGGGACCTGCGCTCCGCCGCCTGCTTCCTGTTCTCCTCGCGCTGTGCGCGGGCGCGCTCCGCATCCGTGGCGCCCTGCGCCTTCTCCGTGACGACGAGGCTGGTCGCCTTGCGGCCTGACTCGCTCTCCCGGTACTTGACTATCACCTCGTCTCCGGAGCCCACGCTCTGGACCATGTCCGGTCCGGTCTCGAAGGTCTTGAAGCCATCATCTCCTCGCACGCTCACGGAAAGGCCGGATGGGTCCACCGAAACCACCCTCCCGTTGTACCTGAGGATTTGCTGGCTGCTGGTCGCCGTTTCGTCGGACCGTCCTGCGGCGGGGAACAGCGCCCCCGTCGCCACGAGGGCCATCACCGGAAACAGCAGAAGCGTTGCGCGAATCCTCATGATGCCACCTCCCATGTCGGGTCGGGCCCCGGCGCCCGTCCCTGTCATCCCCCTGCTCATCGGTTCGAGGCCCCCGATCCTGAAGCGGCGCGGCGGGATGGCGCGGGACCGAGCGCGGAGGTACTGTGATGGCAGGTTCCGGGAGCCGCCTCATGTCCGATGAACGCAGGCCGGTGAAGCCCCTCGAGCTGTCGGAGAAGACGGACGGGGACGCGTGCGCCCGGTGCGGCGCGAAGGAGGATCTCCTTCGCTACGAGCACCACGAGGATCACTTCTACTGCCGCTCCTGCTGGGAGCGGGTCGAGATCCAGCAGCGCATGATCGAGGAGGACCTGGAGGACGAGCCGAGCCTGGAGTGAGAAGCTCCGCGGCAGCCCGAACTCAGAAAATGGAAGGACTTCGCGGCGCTCCCCTCACGGACGGGCGCCGCGCGCGCTTGCGGAGAGCCGCGAGGAAGCGATCAAGGAAGAACCCGCTGGAAGGGCCGCACCTCGAAGGTCGCGAACACGCCCCGCCTCACGTAGGGATCGCGCTCCGCAATGGCCGTCGCCTCCTCCAGTGACCCGGCTTCGAAGACGATGAGCGAACCGCTCCCGTCCGTGAAGGGGCCGGCCAGGACGATCCGTCCGGCGCGCGAGAGAGGCTCGAGATGGGCGAGGTGATCGGGGCGAACGTCCGGCCGCAGGCGTTTTCCGTCGGGACCGTCCCGGCCGATGAGGACGAAGAGGCTCACGGCGCGCCCTCGAAGTCCAGGCGGCGGTAGACCTTCTCGGGTGAAGGGACCGTCCCCCGGAACAGGTTCGGGTGGAGCATCTCGGCCAGCGCCTCCAGGCTGTCGACGATCCGGTGGCTCGGGCGGTTGAAGAGCGCGTTGCCGTCGGCCGCGTACAGGCGGCCCCAGCGCACGGCCGGGAGATTCCCGAAGCCCGGCTGCTTCGCAAGTAGGCCCGCTTCGGCCACCGTCCGCTCGAGGTCGAAACCGCAGGGCATGATGACGATCACCTCGGGCTCGAAGGCGACCACGTCCTCCCAGGCAATCCGCGCGGCCTTCGCCTGGGGGAGCGGCTGCGGCGTCCCGCCCGCCATGCGCACCAGCTCGGGGATCCAGTCGCCGCCGAGAATCAGCGGGTCGAGCCAGTCGATGGCGGTGACCCGCGGCCGGAACGCGACGACCCCCACCGCGTCGGCGATGCTCCGGATGCGGGCTTCCAGGTCCTTCACCAGGGCGTCCGCGGCCCCTTCCGCGCCCGCGGCCGTTCCGACGCGTCGGATGTCCTGCAGGATCTCGGCGATCGACGACGGTGCGAGCGAGAGAACCCCCGGATCGAAATCCGGCGCCGTCCGGCGCGCCTCCTCCAGTGCCGCGCGCACGTCCACCGTGCTCACGGCGCACACGTCGCACACATCCTGGGTCACGATGAGATCGGGTCGCAGCGCCGCCAGATGGTCGGCCCGGACGCGATAGACGCTCTCGCTCCGCGCGGTCAGATCCGCGATCGCCCGGTCGATCTCCCCGCTCGTACGATCGGTATCGATCTTCTTCTCGGTGAGCACGGGGAGCCCCCGCGCCTCCTCCGGCCAGTCGCACTCGTGGCTCACGCCCACGACGCGATCCCCCAACCCCAGGGCGAAGAGGATTTCCGTGCTGCTCGGAAGAAGCGACACTATTCGCTGCGCCGTCATTCCGATGTCCCCCGGCGGCCTTGAACGCCGGTCGTGAACGTGGCGGCGCCCTTCACGCTCTCTGACCTCACGGGACGAACCTGATTTCCTGGATCACGTCGTCGGCCAGGGTCACGCGGGCCTTCACGACGGGCTCGTAGTGCTCCGCCCAGCCGAAGGCCATCGTTTCGCGCCCCGTGCCGTCCTCGAGCGTGGAGTCCATCGGGAGGTACCCGTCGGCCATGGGCCATGCGCGCAGGTGGAGCAGGTAGTAACGGAAGTTGGCCGCCTCCTCCAGGGCGAGCCGTGTGGCGCCGGGCCGGAGCTTCTCAAGCCCAGGCTTCACGCGCTCCCAGCCCTGCGGCGAGATGAACGAGTAACCGCGCCTCCCGGCCAGAAGGTAGTCGACGTCGAAGGGGGTGCCGATCGGCCCGTGCCCCACGTCATCGGGGAGCTTCGGCTCCTGGAGCAGACGGTCGTTCGAGCCGTCGGGGAAGACCTCCGTGTCGGAGACGAGCCCCTTCTCGTCGAAGTAGACGATCCACTTCCGGATCACCAGCCGGTGATCGAGATAGCCGAACTGCATCCTGCGCGGCCCCGAGATAGCGTCGATGTAGCCGGCGGCGATCTTCACGGTCGTGACGGCGCCATCCCCGTCCTTCACGGTGTGCGTGACGATTCCGATGTCCGCCTCCACGTTCGCCCGGGCGTCCCCCGTGGCGATCCCGCGCACTTTCGGGGCCGCGCGCTCCCAGGCCTCGGGGGTGAGCGACGCGTGAAGGAGATTCTCGACCTTCTCCGACTCCTCGTGCTTGTCACCGAAGGTGAGGGGCGGCCATCCGAGCTGGAAGCCCAGCCGGAAGCTCCACCACTTCTCGAAGGCCGCCGCGGGCGATGCCTGCCCCAGGACGAAGACCGCCGCGAGCGCCCCCAGAACGAGGATCCTCGCGGTGCGTTCCGGCCGCTTCAACCTGTTTCGCCCGGCGTCTCTCATGGCTCCTCCTCCACGCGAAGATTGCACTCATGCGGATCGAGAAAGGCCCTGCGCCCCCCGTGCATGCGCTTCCCCTCGTAGGCGCGAAGCGGCTCGCCGCGGGGTCCCCCTTCGAGCCACAGGCCCCCTTCCGATTCCTGCGCGCTCGACGCGAGCACGACATACCGCTTGTCCCAGTAAAGAAGCAGCCCTCCGCCCTCGGGCAGCCCTTGCGCGACGCCGCCGCAGGACGGCACGCGCAGCTCGAAGGCCTCTTCCGCTTCCCAGACGCGCTTTCCCGCGTCGTCGAAGACGAGCCGCGGGACCTCGGGGGGAAGCGGCTCGAGCAGCACGCGATCCGGCGGACGGCCGCCCGGTGGATTGCCCACCGGGACGAAGATCCAGTCGTACCCCGGGGCCATGTAGTAGTGCTCGTTCACCCAGGTGGGGCCGCTGATCGCGACGGAGAGGCCGTGCTGCAGCTTCCACCCGTGCCGTGCGCCGGCGTCGATCCGCCCGCCGGGTCCCGTGTCGTAGCGCCGTTGCTCCCGCCCTTTCCCGCCGATCTCGCGCGCAAGGACGAGCACCGTGGCGCCGGGCACCGGCCGCCCGGTCCGGGCGTCGAGGACGACACCGTCGATCTTCACCTGGTGCGTCTCGCGCACAGCGAGGCAGCCCGGCCCGCCGAGGATCGCCGCGGCGAGGGCGAGGAGCAGCGCGGGCGCTAAACGGGGACGATCGAGAGCTTGCGCCACGGCCGCTCCACTTTCTTGCCCGCCGTGCGACGGAGCGCCCGGATGAGCGCCGGCCGCGTATCCCGCGGATCGATCACGTCGTCGATCATACCGAGCTGGGCCGGGATGTAGGGGGTGATCCCCTTGTTGATCCGATCGATGTACTGCTGCCGTATCTCCGCCGCGCCCTCTCCCGCCGCCTCCAGGATCTTGCGCCCGAAGATCGCCACCATGCCCTCCGCCCCCATGACGCTGATCTCGGCGAGCGGCCACGCGGCGAGGTAGTCCGGCTCGTAGGCCTTGCCCGCCATGCCGTAGTAGCCCGCGCCGTAGGCCTTGCGGATCACGACGGTGAGCTTGGGCACGGTGGCGTTTGACACGCGGTGGATCATCTTGGCGCCGTGCCGGATGATCCCCGCCTGCTCGGCCTTCGACCCGACGACATAGCCCGGGACGTCCTGCAGGAACACGAGGGGGATCCCGTAGGCGTCGCAGAGGTTCACGAAACGCGCGGCCTTGTCGGAGGCGTTCACGTCGAGCATGCCTCCCAGGTGCATCGGGTTGTTCGCCACCACGCCGACGGGGCGCCCGTCCAGCCGGGCCAGCGCCGTGATGACGTTGCGCGCCCAGCGCGGCTTGATCTCGAAGACGTCCCCATGGTCCACGATCGCCTTCACCACCTTCAGCATGTCGTAGGCACGCCGCGGGCTATCGGGGACGAGCGTGAGCAGGCTCTCCTCCCGGCGATCCCAGGGATCGGTGGGCGTGATGACGGGCGGGGCCTGCTCGCAGTGGCTCGGAAAGAAGGAGAGGTACTTGCGGACCGCCTGCATGCACGCCGCGTCGTCGGGAACCTCGAGGTCCGCGCAGCCCGAGATCTCGCAGTGCACCTTCGAGCCCCCGAGGGCCTCCTCGGATATCTCCTCCCCCACCGCGGCCTTCACGAGATGGGGCCCGCCGAGCGCCATGCTGCTGCG
>JBGPLH010000232.1:0-5547 GCA_041486365.1 Thermodesulfobacteriota bacterium
AGGGACTTCGGGCCCGACGCCGCAGTGCCGCGGGGAATTCCCGCGGCGAGCCATCCTAGACCGGAGCCCCCGGAGGCCGCAACGCAGGCACGGAAAGGAATCCCCTCCATTTTCGCCGCGGTTTGCCGATGAACTTCCCCGGGGGACCCGCGCCTCCTCCCGGGAGGGCGCGGCTGGCATTGCTGTCGCGGCCAGAAGCCGTCGGGGAGGGTTCATGAAATACGTCCAGGACAATTTGACCTTTGTCGGCCCCCGCTTCACGCGGGACCTCCGACATCGCGGGACCGCTGCTCTCGGCGCGGCCGTCCTCGCGGTGCTGTCGCTCGCGCTGCTCGCGGGGTGCAAGTCGCCCGGAGCGAGCATGTCGGGTTACTTCCGCGTGAAGACGCTCAACAACGCGATCACGGACTACAACAAGTTCGTCCGCTTCCAGGAGTGGGATAAGGCGAGCGGGTACCTGAAGACGGACAATAAGGACGCCTTCACGGAGAAGATGGAAGAGCAGGAGGATTCGTTCCGGTTGACGGATTTCGAGGTCAGGGACACGCAACCCGGATCCGATTTGAAATCGGCGAAGGTGCGCGTGATCTACCACTATTACTGGCTCCCCTCGATCACCGAGCAGAAGATGTCGGTGGTCCAGCGATGGACCTGGCTCGACAGCGAAAAGCGCTGGTCCATCGAGAACCCTCTTGCGTTCCCCAAGCGTCACACGGCGAAGACCCGCTCGTCCGCGAGCGCGAGGACCGATTCCGACGAAGGCGTCCCGAGCGCGGCCGGGGCTTACTCCGGGCGCGCGGAGGCGGGGAAAGATCCAGGGGGGAATTGAGCATGGCGGAACGTCCCAAGCGGCTCCTGCTGGTGGATGACGCCGAGCTCTTCCTCGAGCTCGAGCGCACCTTCCTGCAGCGCACCGGATACCAGATCTACACGGCGCGCTCGGGCGAGGAGGCGCTGCGCATCGCGCGCGAGATCCGGCCTGATCTCGTGCTCCTCGATCTGAACATGCCCCAGATGGACGGCGACGAGGTCTGCCGGGAGATCAAGGATGACCCGAACCTCAAGGACACCCACGTCGTGATGGTCACGGCGCGGGGGCGGGAGGTGGACCGTGTTCGCTGCATCGAGGCGGGATGCGACGGCTACCTCACGAAGCCGATCAACCGCGTGGACCTGCTCGCGCGAATTCGGCAGGCCCTGAACGAGCGCGTCCGTTGCGTGCCTCGCCTGCCGATCGCCGTTGACGTCCGCTGGCGCGCGGCGGAAGGCCGGGAGGGAACGGGGCAAACGCTGAACCTCTCGGCGGGGGGCCTCTTCGTCATCTGCGACCCTCCCCTCTCCAAGGGCTCGCCGCACACGGTGGAGTTCGCGCTCCCCGGCATCGCGAAGCCCTTCCGTCTCGAGGCCGAGGTCGTCTGGAACACGATCGGCCTGAAGCAGGGCGCGCTCACGCCCGGCTTCGGTCTGCGCTTCATCAACCTCGACCCCGGCGTCGTCCTGCTGCTCGAGCGTTTCGTCGACGAGCGCGCGGGCTAGGAGCTTCTCCATGCGTCTTGCCTCCGGGGCGGCGATCGCCCCGCTTCTTCTGGCTTCCATCCTGATCCTTCCGGCAACCATGGCCCGGGCGGGCGTGTATCGCTGGACCGACGCCCAGGGCGGGGTCCACTTCACGGACAGCCCCGAGAACATCCCGCCCGAGTACAGAGCGGTCCAGGAGAAGCCGCCCGCCGGGTCAGAGGCGCCGAGCGCCGCGCGCGCCGACTCGGACAACGCGACATCGAAGAACACGCCGGGTGCGCCCGCCGTGGCGCAGCCGGAGAAGCAGGCCGCCGTGGAGCAGGAACCGTCAGAGGAAACGAAGGCAAAGGAAGCGCCCGACAATGCCGGGGCCATCCCCTCCGGATACGTGGCGACGACTCCGGGAGCCGCGCTCGACAAATTCGGCCGTGACGAGACCTGGTGGCGCGACCGGAAGACCTTCTGGGAGCAGCAGTTCGCCGACTCCCAGCGGCTGTACAACGAGGCGCGCCGCGAGTTCAGCCGCGTGAACCAGCGCTACGACTCCCGCGAGTACAAGCAGATGAAGCTCCTCCGAGAGCGGATGAAAACCCTCGAGGGGGAGATCGCCAAGGCGCAGGCGATGCTGGACGGCGGCCTCGCGCGCGAGGCCCGCAAGGCCGGCGCCCCCCCCGGCTGGGTCCGCTGAGCCGCCCCGATGGACCGCCGGGCCTCCCTTCACTCTTTTTCCCCGTACTGGTAAATTGGGGGCGCCATGCGCCCCGCCGCCGCCGCCGCGTCTTTGCTCGCCCTGTGCCTCGCCGCCTGCGCGGAGAAAATCCCCCCGGCGCCCCTCGGCCCGGGGGTTGCGATTCCCGAAACCCGCTCCGCACCCACGCTCGGCGTCCTTCCCCTCGCCGATGGCCGGCCCGCGATCCAGCACAGCGGGAAGAAGCCCTCCCTCCTCGTGTTCCTCGTGTGGAACTCCCGCACGGGAGACTACGTCACCGGGGAAAACGCCTTCCAGGGGAGCGTGACCGAGCAAGTGACCGCGCTGGTCTCCGGCGCGATGAGCGGCGGACGGTTCGGCGAGGCCCGCCGGATGGACGTCGCGGCGCCGGCGGAGCTCGCCGGCGAATCGGGGGGCGACCAGGTCCCGGGTGATCAGTCGGGCGCGGACAGGGCCTGTCGGGCATCGGGGCTGCGCTTCGTCGCCACCGGCGAGCTGAAGGATCTTTACGGGACCCTCCACGAGAAGAGCTACCTCTGGATACTCCCGACGCCCTGGGCGGGCGCGGCAGGCTGGAACCGGAAACGCTCCGATCCGCTGGGCGTGGCGCGCCTGGTCCTGCGGGTGCGCGACTGCGCCTCCGGGGCGCTCGTGTTCGATCGCGATCTTCGATCGGAGAACCGCTACGTCCACGCGACGCTCTCCGAAGCCGCCGGCCTCGCGCTCACCGACGTTCTCCAGAAGCTCCGCAACGAGATGCTTCCCAACTCCGCCGCGCCCTACGTGCCCGCGCCCGCGGAGTACC
Organism: Thermodesulfobacteriota bacterium; assembly: GCA_041486365.1. Classification (GTDB taxonomy): domain Bacteria; phylum JAUYMQ01; class JAUYMQ01; order JAUYMQ01; family JAUYMQ01; genus JBGPLH01. The sequence goes on from JBGPLH010000232.1 coordinate 3,033, forward strand.
GGCGCGATCTCCCCGCGCCGCCTGCGCCCTGACGGCGGCGCCCGTGGCCGGACCTCGCCTTGCAGGCCCCCGGGGCATCCGTTAGAGTCCGCGCCATGGAAGCGATAATTCTCTGCGGCGGGCTGGCCACGCGACTGGGAGATCTCGCGAAGGACACGCCCAAAGCCCTCATGCCGGTGGCCGGCAAACCCGTCCTTGCCCACCAGATCGACATGCTCAAGCCGGCCGGCGTGACCCGCGCCGTGCTCGCGGTCGGTCACCTTCACGAGAGGATCCTGGCGTTCACGGGGACACACTTCGACGGTGTGGACATCGATTTCGCGCTGGAGGACAAGCGCCTGGACACGGGCGGCGCCATCGCCCACGCGATGACGCGGCTCAAGAGCGACGACCCCTTCTTCGTGCTGAACGGCGACGTGCTCTGCGACGTCGACAGCGCCGCGATGAAGGCGGCGCTCCCGCCGCGCGCGGCCGGGATCTTGCTGGGCATCCTCGTCGAGGACATCTCCGAGTACGGCGAGATCCTCGCCGACGGCGAGCGGATCCTGAACTTCGTCGAGAAGCGTCCCGAGCATCGGCCTGGAATCATCAACGGCGGCGTCTACCTCTTCCAGCCCGGGATCCGGGCCTACTTCCCCAAGCGGGAGGTTTTCAGCATCGAGCGCGACGTGTTTCCCTTCGTCCCGGATCTCCGCCTGTTCGTGGCGGAGGCCCGCTGGATCGACGTGGGGACGCCCGAGCGGCTCCGGGAGGCCTCGCGCCTCTTCGCGGACCGGGGAGAGGAGGCATGAGGGCGCTCATCACCGGGATCACCGGGCAGGACGGCTCCTACCTCGCGGAGTTCCTGCTCGCGCGAGGCTACGACGTCACGGGCATGGTGCGCCGCGCGAGCACGGAGAACTTCGAGCGCATTCAGCACATCCGCGACAGGTTGACGCTGCGGCAGGGCGATCTGCTAGACCTCTCGTCTCTCATCGAGGTCGTGCGCGACACGCGCCCCGACGAAGTGTACAACCTCGCGGCGCAGTCCTTCGTGCCCACGTCCTGGGCCCAGCCGGCACTCACCGGCGAGTTCGATGGGCTCGGGGTCACACGGCTGCTCGAGGCGATACGCACGGTGGGGATCGACTGCAAGTTCTACCAGGCCTCCTCCAGCGAGATGTTCGGGAAGGTGCGCGAGACGCCGCAAAACGAGCTCACCCCCTTCCATCCCCGCAGCCCCTACGGCGTGGCGAAGGTGTACGGCCACTTCATCACCGTGAACTACCGGGAGTCCTACGGGATGTACGCGGTGAGCGGGATCCTCTTCAATCACGAGTCACCGCGTCGGGGGCTGGAGTTCGTCTCGCGCAAGATCACCTGGGGCGCCGCGCGGATCAAGCTCGGGCTCGACCGCGAACTCCCCATGGGGAACCTCGACGCGCGGCGCGACTGGGGCTTCGCCGGCGACTACGTGCGGGCGATGTGGTTGATGCTGCAGCACCCGGACCCGGAGGATTACGTCATCGCCACGGGCGTGGCCCACTCGGTTCGGGATCTCCTGGACGTCGCCTTCCGCGCGGCGGGCCTGCGCTGGGAAGACCACGTCCGGATCGATCCGGCGCTCATCCGTCCCGCGGAGGTCGATCGCCTCGTGGGCGACGCGACGAAGGCACGGACGGAGCTCGGTTGGAAACCGGAGACGAGCTTCGAGGAACTGATCGACATGATGGTCCGCGAGGATCTGAGACGGCTGACCGGAAATCCCCCGGCCTGAAGTTCTCCGAAAAGCGGGGGGCCGACTCCGGGAGAGCGGGGAACCACTGGGCCTGAACGTGAGGACGCAATGCGATCCCTCATCACCGGAATAGGCGGCTTCGCGGGAAGTCACCTGGCAGACCTGCTGATCGCCCAGGGAGAGGTTGTCCAGGGCACGGTGCGCGAGCCCTCGCACACCAACCTGCTCGAGCACCTGCTCGGACGCAGCCAGGTCGAGATCCATCCCATCGACATCCGTGACCGCAAGGGGATGACCGATCTCCTGCGCGACGAGCGCTTTGATCGTATCTATCACCTGGCCGGCGTCACCTTCATTCCCGAAAGCGTCGAGTCGCCGGAGGAAACGCTCGACGTGAACCTGCGCGGGACGCTCTCCCTCTTCGAGGCGGTGCGCGCGGCCGCGCCCACGGCCCGCGTGCTCTACGTCTCGAGCGCCGCGGCCTACGGCGACATCGACGATCCCTCCAGGCCCGTGGAGGAAGCCACGCCCTTCCGCCCGATCAATCCCTACGGCTTCACGAAGGCCGCCGGGGATCTCATGGCCTACCAGTACGTACGCCAGCACGGTCTGGACATCGTCCGCGGGCGGCCCTTCAACCACACGGGGCCCCGGCAGGCACCCATGTTCGTCTGCTCGGAGTTCGCCAAGGCCGTGGCCGAGATGGAGGAAGGAAGGCGCCCGCCCGAGATCACGGTGGGCAATCTCGACATCGGGCGCGACTTCACCGACGTGCGCGACATCGTGCGCGGGTACGTG
>JBGPLH010000233.1:0-5539 GCA_041486365.1 Thermodesulfobacteriota bacterium
CAGCACCCGCTCGGCCTCGGTCATCGCCAGGCCGCAGGTCGGCTTGGCCGGGCAGGCCATCGACAGCCGGCGCGCCGAGGGCACGCTGCCGGGGACCGGAACGCCGTGCTCGGCCAGGAGCCGGTCGACGTCGCCGCGGCGCTTCTCGGGGACGTTGCATAGCAGCAGATCCTGCTGGGGCGTGATCCGAACGGTGAGCCCGAGCTCGTCGACGAGCCTGCGCACGGCGGTGCGCGTCCGGATCTCCGGCGTGTCCCGGAGGCGGCCGTTCTCCACGCTGATCCCGCGGTAGAAGAGCCCGTCCCCGACCTGCGGTCGCCACTCGAGGTGCAGGGACAGGGGCCCGAGGGGCTGGGGCGCGGTCTCCTCGAGCCGGATACCGAAGCGGTCCCGCAACTGCGCGATCACGTTCTCCCGGCCGAGACGCCGGATCGTGTACTTCCACCGGGCCATGCGCCGGTCCTTCCGCTCGCCCTTCTCCTTCTGGAGGGTCACGATCGCGCGGCACGCGTCGACCACCTGGTCGCGCCCGATCCGGCCGAGGTGCAGAGCGAGATGCGCGGTCGTGCCCGCCACGTTGTGCGTGAAGCCGAGGCCGCCGCCGCTCCAGAGATCGTAGGACGCTCCCCTTCCGCCGTTCACGATGGGCACCAGGGCGACGTCGTTCGTGAGGATGTCGACGCAATTGTCGCCGGCCGGCGCGATGCCGATCTTGAACTTCCGGGGGAGGTAGTGCTTTCCGTAGATCGGCTCGTCGCTGTTCAAGGGGACGAGCGTCTTCCCCTCGTCGTCGGTCTGGAAGATCTGGAAATATGCGCTGCTGCGAGGGGCCAGCTCCTCGGCGATGGCGTGGGCCAGCGCGTGGGCGCCGAAGGACAGGTCACGGTCGAGCCCGTCCACGGGGCAGCACATGACGTTCCGGTTCACGTCGCCGCAGGCGCCGAGCGTGGCCTGCGGGCGGTAGCCGCGGTTCAGGTGGCGGACGAGAGGTCCCAGGCTCTTGCCACGGACGTAATGGAGCTGGATCCCCTGCCGGGAGGTGAAGCGGAGCGTACCGTCGCAGAACCGATCGGAGGCGTCGTTGATGGCCCGCCACTGCGTCGCCGAGAGATCGCCCCCGCCCGGGTTCTTCAGCCGCACCATGAAGATGTGGTCGCCGTCCCGCTTTCCCCCCGCGCTCCGCTCCTGCTGCTTGTAGATCCCGAAAAACTTCGAGAGCTCCTTCGCCTCGTTGCCGATGGTCTCCGCCTCGCCGCGCGCCATCGCGTCGATCTCGGAGCGGAAGGAGTGCTTCTCCTTGCCTGCGACCCAGAAGAGCCCCTCGCTCTCGACCTTGAGGCGCTCGTTCTTGGACATCTGATCGACCGTGGCCGTCTCGAGGGAAAGGACCGGCGGCGGGCTCTTGACGTCGGGCATGGGGAGGTCCTCGAGGGGATCGAACGATGGTGCTTGGCGGGGAGTGCGCCATCCGATGGAATGGCGCCGGGTAATCCCGTCCCTGGCGTAGAGATTATCGGGAACAAGACGGGACTGCCAGAGAGTTCTACGGCATGACCGGCGGTTTCATGGTGAAGGAATTACGGCTTTAAAGTAGGAAATGAATCCGTGGTGCCATTGCGAGGATTAGAAAAGGCGGGTTCGCAGGTCCCCCGCCCCGGAAGATCAGTCCTTCCCTAGAGGCCGATTCCCCGTGCGACCCTCTCCCGGTGGAACTTCCCGTCGCCAAAGGTGAGCTCGGTCGTCTTGGCGCGCTTGAAGTAGAGATGGAGGTCGTGCTCCCAGGTGAACCCGATCCCGCCGTGGAGCTGGATGCTCCGGGCGGCAATCCGGTAGCCCGCCTCGCCCGCGTAGGCCTTCGCCGTGGAAACCGCGACGTCCGCGTCCTTCGCCTTCGTGTCCAGCGCCCAGGCCGCGTAGTAGACGGCCGACTTCGCCGACTCGAGCTCCAGCAGCATTTCGGCGCAGGGATGCTTGATCGCCTGGAACGTGCCGATGGGCTTCCCGAACTGAACGCGCGTCTTCGCGTAGTCGACGGTCATCTCGAGGCACTTCTGGGAAAGGCCCACCTGTTCGGCGGCCAGCGCGAGGTTCGCGCGCTGGAGCACGCGCTCGATCACCGGCCAGCCGCCATCGAGCTTCCCGAGCAGCGCGTCCTTGCCGAGCTTCACCCTGCGAAGGCGCACCTCCGCCACGCGCCGTGTCCCGTCCACCGCCTTGAGCGGCGTGATCGTGACGCCCGGCGCGTTCGCGTTCACGAGAAAGAGGGAGATCGCCTTCTCCGCCGGGCCGGTCGCGCGCGTCCGGGCGGCGACGACGAGGAGGTCCGCGCCATGGGCGCCGTGCACGAAAGCCTTCACGCCGTCGAGCACGAAGTTCTCCTTCTTGCGATCACCCAGGGCCTTCGTCGTGATCCCCGCCGCGTCCAGCCGCTGGTCCGGCTCGGTGAGCGCGAGAGCGCCCCGCGTCCGGCCCGACACGATCCCCGGCAGGAGCTTTCCGCGCTGCGCCGAGCTGCCGCCGAGGAGAATCGCCGAGCCCGCGAGGATCACCGCAGGCAGGAAGGGGGAGGGTAGAAGCGCCCGCCCCATCTCCTCCAGGACGACCACGAGGTCCACCATGCCGAGCCCGAGACCCCCGCAAGCTTCCGGGAAGATCAGCCCGGTCCACCCCATCTCGGCGATCTTCGCCCACATGTCGGGGGAGTAGCCGAGATCATCCTCGAGCATCTTCCTGACGAACGTCGTGGGGCACTCCTTGTCGAAGAAGCTCCGCGCGGAGCTGCGGAGCATTTCCTGCTCTTCGCTGAAGCCGAAGTCCATGCAAGTCCCCTCGTGATCGCCAGGTGCGGGCAGGCTCGGCAGGAGCCTCGCCCTCCCAAGCGGAAGGGCGCTTCGCGCCGATACCATGGGAATGCCGCCCTTCGGGCGGCTCGGCGGGAACCTCGCCCTCCCCATGGAGGCCGAAGTCCGCGGCACGTCCTATCCGCGCGGCATCCCCAGCACGCGCTCGGAGATGATGTTCTTCTGGATCTCGCTGGTGCCCGCCTCGATCGTGTTCCCGCGGGAGCGGAGGAAATGGTACAGCCAGAACCCGTCGTCCTCGGCGTAGCGCGAACCCGCCTCGAGCAGCGCCCTGGGCCCCAGAATCTCGACCGCCAGCTCCTCCATCCGCTGGTTCAGCTCGCTCCAGAAGAGCTTGCCGATCGAGCCTTCCGGTCCCGGCTCCCCCTTGAGCATCTTGGTGAGCGAGCGGTAGCCGTTGAGCTTCAGGATCTCGACGTCCATGTGCGCCTGGGCCAGCTTCTGCCGGATCAGCGGGTCCTCGGTGACGGGGCGGCCGTCGCGCACGGTCCTCTTCGCCTTCGCGAGCAGCGCGTCCAGGAGCATCTTGAATCGCACCTGGACCGCGATGGCGAGGGTGCCGCGCTCGTGCATCAATGTCGTGATCGCCACGTGCCAGCCGTTGTTGATCCCGCCGATCACGTTCTCCACGGGCACGCGCACGTTCTCGAAGAACATCTCGTTGAATTCGGGGTCGCCGGTGATCTGCACGAGGGGGCGGACCGTGATCCCCGGGGTGTGCATGTCCACGAGAAGGTAGGTGATGCCGGCGTGCTTGGCGGCCCCCGAGTCGGTCCGCACGAGCAGGATGCACCACTCCGCGGCGTGGGCGAAGCTCGTCCAGACCTTCTGCCCGTTCACGACGAAGTGATCGCCGTCGCGCTCGGCGCGCATCTGGAGGTTGGCGAGGTCGCTGCCTGCGTTGGGCTCGCTGAAGCCCTGGCACCAGATCTCCTCCGCGGAGAGGATCTTCGAGAGGTAGCGCTTCTTCTGCTCCTCGGTGCCGTGAGCGATGATCGTCGGGCCGGCCATGCCGACGCCGATCACGTTCACGTGCTCGGGGGCCCGGGCCCGGGCCATCTCCTCGTTGAAGATCACCTGCTCCATGAGCGTGGCCCCGCGGCCGCCGTACTCGGAGGGCCAGGAGATCCCGGCCCAGCCCCCCTCGTGCATCTTCTTGGCCCATTCCTTGAGGAACCGGATGTACTGCGCGTCCGTGCGCGTGGCGCCGCGCTTGCTCTCCCAGCCCTTCGGGACGTGCTTCTTGAGCCAGGCGCGCAGCTCGTCCCTGAAGGTCTCTTCCTGCGGTGACAGGTTGAAATCCATGGATGGCTCCTGGTAAAGACCCCTTCTCCTAACAAAGTGGCCGGAGGGCGTCAACACGCCCCGCCGCGCGAGGAGGAACCTTTGCGCGCGGGCCGGGGCGGGTATAATGAGCCCGATTCAGATGAAGGCGCCGGCACGTCCCCGCCGGCGCCCGCGGGAAGCCTCGAGCCCGGGAGATCCGACATGTCCCTGTCCGCCGCGCCGGCGCGTGTGCTCACGCTGTGCGCCGACCTCTTCTTCACGATCGGGATCCAGAGAACGGCCGAAGGGCTCGGGCTCGCGGTCGATCGCGCCGAGGACCTCGACGACCTCGTGGAGAAGGTGAAGGCGCCGGGACCGGCGCTGGTGCTCCTGGAGCTCGATCAGTGGAAGCCCGGCACGGTGAAGCGTCTGCGCGACGCCCACGGCGAGGGCCTGAGAATCCTGGCCTTCGGATCCCACGTGGATCGGGAGACGCGCGGCGCGGCCGAAGGGGAAGGATGCGACGCGGTCATGCCGCGATCGGCCTTCGCCAAGGACGTGGCGGGGCACCTGAGGAAGTGGACCCTGACGCCGGCCTGATGCCGGGGAAGGGAACGACGATGAGTTATCGGCACATCTCGCTCGCGGAGGAAGGAGACTTCTCCGTCCTCACGATGCGGCGCCCGAAAAGCCGCAACGCGCTCTCGGAGGATCATCTCCGCGAGATTCTCCACGGACTCCGCGCCATCGGCGACGGCGGGGCCCGCGGGGCGATCATCGCCGCGGAGGGGCCGGTCTTCTGCGCGGGGCACGATTTCTCGGACATGGAGGGGCGGGATCTCGAAGGGATGCGCCGGCTGCTCCACGTCTGCGCCGACGTGATGAAGGCGATCCAGACGATCCCGCAGCCCGTGATCGCCCAGGTACAGGGGCTTGCCACGGCGGCGGGCTGCCAGCTCGTGGCCACTTGCGATCTGGCGGTGGCGGGGGAGTCCGCGGCGTTTCAGGTGCCGGGAGGGATCGGCGGCTGGTTCTGCACGACGCCGGGCGTCGCCCTGGCGCGGGCGGTGGGGCGCAAGCGCGCGATCGAGATGCTCTTCACGGGAGATCCGATCGACGCGGGCACGGCGGCCGCGTGGGGGCTCGTGAATCGGGTGGTGCCGGACGAGAAGGTCCCGGAGGAGACGCGGGATCTGCTCCACCGCGCCACGCGGGGCAGCCCCTTCTCCAAGGGAATCGGCAAGCAGGCCTTCTACCGGCAGGTGGATCTGGACACGAATGCCGCCTACGACCACGCGACCGAGGTGATGGCCTCCTCCTCGCAGACGGAGGACGCGCGCGAGACCATGCGCGCCTTCCGCGAGAAGCGCCTGCCGAAGTTCACGCGATAGAGGTCGCGCCGCCCGGCCGCG
>JBGPLH010000234.1:0-5533 GCA_041486365.1 Thermodesulfobacteriota bacterium
AGATGGCGTTCCTGGGTACCCGCGGGTACCGATGCATCGCCCATGACCGCCGCGGCCATGGCCGATCGAGCCAGCCCTGGGATGGCAACGATATGGACACTTACGCCGACGACCTGGCAGCCCTCGTGGAAAAGCTCGATCTGAAGAACGCGGTCCACGTCGGGCACTCCACGGGCGGCGGCGAAGTTGCCCGCTATATCGGCCGCCATGGCACGAAACGCGTGGCCAAGGCCGTGCTGATCTCTGCGGTGCCGCCGCTCATGCTGAAGACCGCCGCCAATCCCGGCGGCTTGCCCATCGAGGTGTTCGACGGTCTCCGCGCCAATGTGCTCGCCGACCGCTCGCAATTCTTCAAGGATCTCACCACGCCGTTCTACGGCGCCAACAGGCCCGGCGCGAAGGTCTCCCAGGGACTGCGGGACTCGTTCTGGCTGCAGGGGATGCTGGCGGGGTTCAAGGCCGTCTTCGACTGCATCAAGGCTTTCTCCGAGACGGACTTCACCGACGATCTCAAGAAGTTCGACATCCCGACGCTCATCATGCACGGCGACGACGATCAGATCGTGCCGATCGGCGCCGCGGCTATGATCTCGTCCAAGATCGTCAAGGACTCCTTGCTGAAGGTCTATCGGGGCTTGCCGCACGGCCTGTGTTCCACCAACAAGGACCAGGTGAATGCCGACCTGCTCGCATTCTTCCAGGCCTGAGGTCGGTTGAAGCCGCTCCAGCGCGGTGCTCCCCTGCGCGGGTGCTGTAGGAACTGGCGAGTCGCGTGCCGGCGGGTGAGCTCCGTCTCTTTCGAGGGCTACCTGCCTGGCGACCCGGCCACTGAACGGTTTTGGGTTAGGCTGACGGAGATCTATGGATCCGGATTTCGGCGCGACTGCACGAGACTACGCTCGACATCGGGCGGGATTCCCGGAGTCGCTCTTCGACCGTCTTGCGAGCTTCGGGATTGGGAAACCTGGCCAGTCGGTGGTGGATCTTGGGACGGGAACCGGGAGTCTCGCTCGCGGTTTCGCTCGCCGGGGTTGCCGGGTCATCGGAATCGACCCGGCGGAGCTCCTGCTGGAGCAGGCTCGACTCCTCGACGCTGCCGAAGGCGTGAGTGTCGAGTACCGAGCCGCCCGCGCGGAGGATACGGGCTTGCCGAGCGGGTCGGCCGACGTCGTTTCCGCCGGGCAGTGCTGGCACTGGTTCGACCGCCCTCGCGCGGCAAGGGAGGTCGCACGGATCCTCCGGCCCGAGGGGTCCCTGGTGATCGCGCATTTCGATTGGATTGCGCTCGCGGGCAATGTTGCACACGCGACGGAGGCGCTGATCGAGAGCCACAATCCTGCCTGGAAGCTCGGCGGCAGACTGGGCGTTCATCCTCAATGGCTGCGGGATCTTGGCGAAGCAGGCTTTCGGGGGCTCGAGAGCTTCTCCTATGACGTTGCCGTTTCATACACTCACGAAAGCTGGCAGGGTCGGATTCGCGCGAGCGCCGGTGTGGGCGCGAGCTTGCCCGAGGAGAAGGTGCGCGAGTTCGACAAGGCGCTCGCACAGGTGCTGGCCACCCGATTTCCGGGCGAGATCCTGGAGATTCCCCATCGCGTATTCGCGGTCGTGGCGCGTGCACCGGCGGCGGACTAGCCCGTTGGTGCTTCGCGGCGGAAGGAAAAGGGAAACCGCAATCACAGGGGTGAGCCGTGAAGCCTGCTGTGTACGACTACCAGAGGGAACGGGTCAGCATTGCGGCCTCATCCCTCGGGGCTCCGGTGGTCACGTACCTCACGAGCGAGAAAGTGTGGGTGCTCGAAGAGCCCTATCGCTGTGAAGACGGCAGCACACAGATCACCGTTCCCGCTCCCTTCCGCTTCGACCTGGCGTCCATCCCTCGCGAGCTCTGGTGGCTGGTGGCGCCCTTCGAGCTTTCGATCGCGGCTCCGCTCATTCACGATTTCCTGTATCGCTTCGGGGGAAATCCCCCGCCTCCGGCGATCGAGCCGCCACGCACCTACACCCGGAAGGATGCCGATCTTTTCTTCCGGGACATCATGAGCAAGGAAGGGGTGTTCTGGTGGCGTCGGGCCGCGGCGTACCGAGCCGTTCGTCTCCTGGGCGGGGGAGCCTGGCATGGCGCCTGATTTGGAGCACGGAGGAGGATGCCGGCATCATCGATTCAGAAGTCTCGCCGATTTCATCGGGCGGCGGCCCGCACCCGCCGGCCGGCGGATAACCGCGCCGCCTTCCTCCCCCGCTTCGCCCGCGCTGCCTTCGCCTCGAGAATGGCCAGCGCTTCCCGCGCGCTGTGGTAACCCCGTCGCATGAACTCCGGCCAGCGCCTGCGGTCGAAGAAGCTCTCGTAGAACTGCGCGCCGCGGACCTGGGTGAAAGGCACAGGGTGGAGCAGCGTCAGGCGATCGCCCACGAGACGCGCGTTCTCGCGCGCCAGCTCGAGATACACGGACCAGCGAAGCTGGCCGCTGGCGCGGAGAATGCCGAAGGTCTTGCGTCGCCAGTCGCCGATGTCCTCGCCGGCGAAGTCCGGCGGGCAGTAGGAATTCACGCCGATCACGAGATCGAGGGGCTTCTCGTAGTCCACGAGCGGGCGGACGGGAAAGATGCTCACGACGCCGCCGTCGCCGTACAGGTACCGCCCGATCTTCACCGGCTCGACGAACAGCGGGATCGAGATGGCGGCGCGCACGGCGCGGGCGACCGCGAGCGCGGGCGTCGTGCGCGTGCCCAGGTACTCGACCGCGTTTCGGTTCACGTTCCAGGCCACGACGTGCAGCGGCACCTTCGTCGATCGGAGCCGGAGGTTTCCGAGCCTCGCACGATAGGTCCGCTCGACCGCGGCGCCGAGCATGAAGCCGCCGTAGTCCTTGAATCCCCGCAGCCCCGCGCGCGCGAGCTGCCCCCAGCCGGGATCCATGTAATCGCTTCCCCGCAGCGTGAGCCAGAACTCCGCCATCTCCTGCGCGGAGAGTCCCGAGGCCCAGAGCGAGCAGAAGAGCATCGAGCCCGAGCAGGCGCTGATGGCCGCCGCCTCGAGCCCCGCCTCCTCGAAGGCCCGCTTCACGCCGCACAGCGCCGCCGTCGCTCCGCTGCCACCCGAGGCCACGATCCCGATCCGCCTGCCACGCAGGGCGCGCAGCGGCCGCTCCTTGAACTTGGGAAAAACCGATTCGAGGTCCACCTTCGGCGGCGCATCGGACAGGTGGAGGACCTGCCGCCCCACGGCGCTCGCGAACGAGAGGTCTTCCCGGAGATCCTCCACGAGGTCTTCCATGAACCAGCCCGCGCCGAACAGGAGACGCAGGTTGTTCGGATCGAGCGTGTCACTGAGGCGGCTCATGTCGCACTTCCCCCTTCACGCGTGAGATGCAACGCTCTCGGGTCGGCATCCGTCCTGCCCATGTTGGTACGCCGCAGCGGCGGGGTCAACGGACCCTGCGCTTGTGGACGACGCCCTGGCAGGACAGGCTGCGATGGCGCGGTTGCGCGAGGGATGAAGGAGTTGTACGAAGAACCGGTGTCCGGGGGATGCGGCGCCGGTCGACGAGGGTCGGGCTGGGAGCGCACTCTCTTTCTGCAGCGGGACTTTCCATGAACGCGCCCGGGATTCATAACGTCGAGGCCGAGTTCTTCCGGATGCTCAATCGGTTCGTGGAGCCGCGCATCCGTGAGGGCTTCGGATCTCCTCGCCTCGTGCCCGGCGGACTCATCGTCGTCGAGACCACGGGCCACAAGACCGGCCGTCGCAGGCGCGTCCCTCTCGTGGCGACCCGCATCCAGGGTCACTTCCTGGTGAGCACCTTCCGCGGCCGCCATTCCCAGTGGGTGAAGAACCTCGCGGCGAATCCAACCGCCCGATTCTGGCTTCGCGGGCGCGCAAGGCACGCGAAGGCGTTCGTCCTGTCGCCGGGCCGACGGCCGCGACCCCCGCGGGAGCTGCCGCCGCTCCTGCGCTGGGTGGCGTCCGCACTGGTCCCCTACACGTACGCGGGCTGGGCCTTCGCCGTCCTCACTCCGGAAGCAAATCCGGTGCGCCCCCGGCGCCCCCGTCCGCGGGGACGCTCCGATTCTCGTCGCGCACGGTGACCACACGCGCCTACCCCGGTCGCGGGTTGACACGCGGGGCGGCCTCCGGGCGATACTCGGGTGGCGGGCGGCTCGGTCCGGCCGGGCGTCCGTCCGTCAGGCCCCGGGATGAGGCCGGTGCGCGAGGAGAAAATGTCGATCGTCGTCTCCGCCATCTTCGTCGTCGTCGGGCTGCTGAACTTCGTCCCCGTCATCGGCGCGATATCATCTTCCCGGCTGGAAGGGTTGTACGGGATCCGGGTCTCCGACCCGAACCTGCTCGTGCTGCTGCGACACCGGGCGATCCTGTTCGGCCTCCTGGGCTCGTTCCTGGTTCTCGCGGGTTTCTGTCCGTCCCTTCAGTATCTCGCGGGCGCGGCCGGCCTCGTCAGCATGCTCTCCTTCGTGCTCCTGGCGCCCCTGTCCGCGCCGCTCCTGGTGGAGATCAGGAAGGTCAGCCGTGTCGATATCGTCGCGTCGGCGCTGCTGGCGGTTGCTCTCATCCTGAAGCGCCTGTCCTAGCGCGTGGATTCATCGAGAAGGAGGAACACGATGCCCAAATTTCTCATCGAGCGTGAAATCCCCGGCGCCGGCAAGCTCTCGCCCCAGGAGCTGCAGGCCATTTCCCAGAAGTCCTGCGGCGTGCTGCGCGGCATGGGTCCGCAGGTCCAATGGGTGCAGAGCTACGTGACCGACGACAAGATCTACTGCGTGTACATCGCGCCCGACGCCAAGGCGATCCGCGAGCACGCGAGCCAGGGAGGCTTTCCGGCCAACGTGGTCACGCGAATTCACTCGGTGATCGATCCGACGACGGGTGAGTGAAGGAACGCCGATGAGCTGCATGGCCCAGCCCCGCACGATCGTCTGTCTCGGCGACAGCATCACGCGCGGGACGTGGAGCGCCGACTGGGTCGGCCGGCTTTCGCGCGACTGGGGAGACCGGGGATACCGTTTCGTGAACGCCGGAGGCGATGGCCATCTGGCCTGGAACGCCCTGCGGCGCCTCGATCATGCGATCGGCGCGAACCCCGACTTCGTGACCGTGCTCCTCGGGACCAACGATGTGAACGCGACGTCGCACCCGGAGGTCACGCGCTGGTACATGCGCCGCGCCAGGCTCCCGCGGGAGCCTTCGCGCGCGTGGTACCGGGAGAACATGGAGCAGATCCTCATGCGTCTGGCGGCGGAGACGAGCGCGCGCGTCGGACTGCTCTCGCTGCCGCTCCTCGGCGAGGACCTGGAAGACCCGGCCAACCGGCGGATGGAGGAGTACAGCGGCGACCTGCGCGATCTCGCGCGGGAGCACGGAGCGGCCTACCTCCCGCTGCACGAGCGCATGCGCGAGTATCTCGCGGCCCACCCGGTAGCGATGCTGCGCCGGCGACGGCTCGGGTTCGGTCCCGTCCTCCGGGCAAGGCTCAGGCACTCGATCCTTCGTCAGTCCTGGGACGACGTCGGACGC
>JBGPLH010000235.1:0-5494 GCA_041486365.1 Thermodesulfobacteriota bacterium
CAGTCGTACTGCTGGAAAATCCGCATGGTCTCGTCGGTGATCCCCTTCACCTCCTTCTCCTTCTCCTGGTTGAAGACGTCGAGGAAGTGCCGCAAGAGGATCGGAATGTCGTCCCTTCGCTCGCGCAGCGGCGGGATCCGGATGGGGATGACGTTCAGGCGGTAGAAGAGGTCCTCCCGGAAGCGCTTCTCACGGACGGCGGTCTCCAGATCCTGATTGGTGGCGGCGATCACGCGGACGTTCACCTTGATGGGTTTGTTGGATCCGACCGGCTCGAACTCCTGCTCCTGGAGGACCCGGAGAATTTTCACCTGGAGCGCCGGGGGCATGTCGCCGATCTCGTCCAGGAAGATCGTTCCCTGATCGGCGAGATGAAACCGCCCTATGCGGCCGCTCACGGCGCCGGTGAAAGCCCCCTTCACGTGGCCGAAGAGCTCGCTTTCGAGCAGTTCGCCCGGGATCGCGCCGCAGTTCACCGGCACGAGCAGATTCCGGCGCCGGTGGCTGTTGTAGTGGATCGCCCGTGCCACCAGCTCCTTGCCCGTGCCGCTCTCGCCAAGGACCAGGATCGTGCTGTCCGAGTCGGCCACTTTCTCGACGAGTCGGAAGATCTCCTGCATCGGCTCGCTCTGGCCGAGGATGTTTTCGAACCGGTACTTCGTCTTCACCTGCCCGTGGAGCGTCTGGTTCTCCTTGCGCAGAACGGCGTTCTCCCGCGCAAGGCGCCGGTGCTCCAGCGCCAGCGCGATCCGTTGGTGCACCTCGTCCAGGGGACGGAAGGGCTTCACGAGGTAGTCCCAGGCCCCGGCGCGCATGGCCTCCACCGCGTTCTCGATGGTGCCGTGGGCGGTCATGAGGAGCACGATGATCTCGGGGTCGCCGGCCTTGAAGCGCCGGGCGAGCTCGATCCCATCCATGTCCGGAAGGCGGAAATCCGTCAGCAGGACGTCGAAAGCGTGTTCCTCCCGGAGCTTCAGGGCTTCCTGGCTGCTCGTGGCGATCTGGACGCGGTAGCCGCAGCTGGGGAGGAAGCGCGCGAGGGTGGTACAGATGATCTCCTCGTCGTCGACGACGAGGATGTGGGCGCGACGGTTGTCGCCGGATTCCACCGATGATCCGACCGGGGCAGCGGTCATCGCGATCCCAAGGGCCTTGCGCGGAAGGATCCGCGGCGCGTGTGAGCGAAAAGTATACGGGAGCCCTCGCGGCGAAAGCAAGCCGCCTCCCTCGTCGGCCCCTCGTGCGAGCGAGGGCCGACAGGGGTCTCGCGTGATCGCTCGCGCACCGCGGGCCGACTCCAAGAAGGAGACGAGGACCGACCTCGAGCAGGGCCGGTCACGGCTCAAGCGCGGCACATCCAGGACCGATGAAGAAGAATGGCTCCGCGCCCTTGTGGAGCGCCCGGACAACCCCGACGATCGTTCCATGCGCCCGGCTCCGAGACGGGCTCATTCGCGGACACCCATGACCCCGAACCCTGACACGCCGGCGCCGGGCAGGCTCCTCATCGTCGACGACGAACCGAAACTCGCGGCCGCGCTGGCGCGAGCGCTCCGCAAGGAGGGGCACGTCGTCGCGGCGAGCGGGGATGGCGCGGAGGCCCTGGAGGCCGTGGTCCGCGACGCGCCGGACGTGGTCCTGCTCGACCTGAAGCTCGGGGAGACATCGGGACTCGATATCCTCGACCAGATGAAAGCGGCGCGGCCGGAAGTCGAGGTGATCATGATGACCGGCTACGCGACGGTGGACTCGGTCGTTGCATCGATGAAGGCCGGCGCATTCGACTACCTGACCAAGCCCTTCGACGATCCGCAGCGCGTGCTGATCATCGTGCGCAAGGCGCTCGAGCGCAAATCGCTCCTCTCGCGCACACGGCAGCTCGAGGAGGAGCTCCAGGACCGCTTCCAGTTCTCCAACATCGTGGGCGTCTCGCCGCCCATGCGGGAGATTTTCAAGAAAATCCGGCGGCTCGCCTACAACGAATCCAATGTTCTGGTCGCGGGAGAGAGCGGGACGGGGAAGGAGCTGATCGCCAGGGCGATCCATTACAACAGCCCTCGCCGCAACCAGAGCTTCATTCCGGTCGATTGCGGCGCCCTGCCGGAGGGCGTCATCGAAAGCGAGCTCTTCGGCCACGTGCGAGGCTCCTTCACCGGGGCCACGGCATCCGCCGCGGGGCTCTTCCGCGTGGCCAACGGCGGCACGGTCTTCCTCGACGAGATCGGCGAGCTCCCGATGTCCTCCCAGGTCAAGCTCCTGCGGACGCTGCAGGAGCGCGAGGTGCGCCCCGTCGGATCCGCGACTTCCGTGAAGATCGACATCCGCGTCGTGGCGGCGACGAATCGCGATCTCGATGAGGCCGTCGCGAAGGGCACCTTCCGCCGCGATCTCTATTATCGCCTCAAGGTCGTGGCGATCGAGATTCCCCCGCTGCGCGAGCGACCGGAGGACATCCCCCCGCTCGTCCAACATTTCCTGCGGGAACTCGGGGGCGAGATCCCGCGCGTGAAGGCGATCGACGACGCCGCGGTGCGTCTCCTGCGCAAGTACCCATGGCCGGGACACGTGAGGGAGCTCGAGAACTGCATCGAATCGGCGGTGGCCATGGCGCGCGGCGACACGCTCGGGGTCGAGGATCTGCCCGAGTCGCTCATCGAGAACGTCCGGCCCGCCTCGGCCCGTCCTCCCGTCGGAGGGCTCTCGCTCAAGGCCTACGAGAAGCACGCCATCGAGGAAGCGCTCGCGGTCTGCGCGGGCGACATCCTGCGCGCGGCCCGCATGCTGGGCGTGGGGAAGAGCACGCTCTACCGGAAGATGCAGCAGCATGGAATCCGGCCGAAGCGCTTTCTCGCAAACGAGAATTCCCAGCCCTAGGAATTCCGCCGTCCCCGTTCCAAGCCCCCGAACCCGCTCGCGCTTCGCGGCCACGCCCGGAAGGGTGCGACCGGTCGGTCCCGGACCCGGGAAAAGGGGACGCGCTGCGTCCCTGTGACGGAAAGCGTCACCTGATCGATATTCCGGAACCCACTGTCACGGCAGGGTTTTCCCGAAAAGAAAAACCACCCAGCTCGCCCGCGGATGGCACGCGGCTTGCGTTCTTCCCGCATGGCCCGGCGGCCGCGTCCTCACGGAGAAGCGCGCCGCCCGGCGCCTGTCGAGCAGGAAAGCGGGCATGAGGATGCGCCCGTTCCCCGGCCGCGGACACGGATCGCGGTCTCGCATATCAAAGGGAGAGATGCATGACGCAATCGGTCCTTTTCGTGGATGACGAAGCGAACATCCTCAAGGCCGTCCGCCGGCTGTTCAAGGGAGAGTCCTTCGAGATCCAGACGGCCGAGAGCGGGCCCGCTGCCATCGAGTTTCTCTCCGGCACCCCGGTGCAGGTCATCGTGAGCGACCAGCGGATGCCGGGCATGACGGGCGTGGACCTCCTCTCACGGGTCCGCGAGCAGTGGCCCGACATCGTGCGGATCATGATCACGGGGAACACGGAGATGAAGATCGCGGTGGAGGCCATCAACCGCGGCGAGATCTACCGGATGGTCACCAAGCCGTGGACCGACGAGGAGATGCGGGCCACGGTGAAGGAGGCGCTGAACCTCTACTCGCTCAAGTCGGAGATCAAGCGCCTGAACCTCGTGACCCGCGAGCAGAACGGCAAGCTCCACGACCTCAACAAGAATCTCGAGCAGAAGGTCATCGAGCGGACGCGCGAGATCTGGCAGAAGAACCTCGAGCTGTCGCTTGCCTACATGAACACGATCAAGGCCCTCGCGGGCGCCATCGACGCGAAGGACACCTACACGGGCGGCCACTCGGCGCGCGTGGGGATGTACGCGGGGATGATCGCGCGGCGGATGGGGCTCGAGGAGCACCGCGTGCGACGGGTGTACATCGCGGGGATCCTTCATGACATCGGCAAGATCGGCATCCGGGAGAGCGTGCTGCTCAAGCCGGGCCGCCTGACGAGGGAGGAGTACGAGGAGATGAAGCGCCACCCGATCCTCTCCGCGCAGATCCTTCGCCCGGTCCCCTGGCTCCACGACGTGGCGCCGGCGATCCGGCACCATCATGAGTGGTTCAACGGGGACCGCCGCGGTTACCCCGATCAGCTCAAGGGCGATGCGATCGATATCGGCGCGCGGATCATCCTGGTGGCCGACACGATCGACGCGATGACCACGAACCGCCCTTACCGGAACGCGCTCCCCCTGGAGAAGGTCACGCGCGAGCTCAAGGTGTACATGGGCACGCAGTTCGATCCCGAAGTGGCGCGTGCGGCGCTTGCGCTCTTCGAGGAGCGCCAGGAGACCTTCCTCGAGGGCGAGGACGAGGATCAGTACCTCCAGCCGGAGATGGCCTTCGTCCCACCCGACGAGATCTACGAGGAGCCGATGTCGTCGCCCGCGGGCTGCAGAGAGACCGGGATCGGATTCAACTAGCGACGCGTGTGGAAAGGCGGGGAGACTGACATGGGCCGATCTCGGCGGAGAATGGAGGAGCCGGAGGCGCCGCGGGGCGCGAAGCCGCGCGCGCGGAAAGCCAAGCCCCTGCCCCTGCTCCAGGCGGTGTGGGAGCAGGTCGCGGGAGAGGTTCTGTCGGCGCCGGAGGTGTCCGGCGGGGCGCCGCGGGAAACGGACGCCGGCGCGGGCGAGGCGCGCGCGCTCGACGGCACCACGATGGCCGAGGACTCGCTCGAGGCGGCCGGGGTGGACCTCTGGGGGCCCGTGGCGGTCGCCGCGCTCGGTGATGCGCGCGACACGGGGCGGCAGCTTCGCGTTATCGGCGACCGGCTCGGGTGCATCGGCGCCGTGGTTCTCGACCTGCGCGGGATCTGGTGCACGGGACCCGAGTGGGCCTGCGCGTTGCTCGTCGCGTGGACGCGCTACCGCGCGCTCGGGCGCGAATGCCTGATCGCCGCGGGCGGCCACGCGGACCGCGTGCGCGCCCTTCCGGGAATCACCGGAAGCCTCGTCTTCAGCAGCGTCGAGGAAGCCGTCTGGAGCGCCCTGCAGATCGCCGGCGACTGAGCCCCGCCGCCGCGCGCGGGCTCCCTCGGGGTCTCCGGGCGGCACGCTCTCTCAGGAACGTGTGGGCCCGGGGCTTGAACTGTGCCCCGTGGTTCGGCTACTCTCGCGGCACGCTCCCCCATTTTCCCCCGGGGACGTCCGCGTCCCTCCCCCCCAAACGGATCATCCATGCACGCCACGCGGCTCGCGTTCCTCGTCGCCGACGGGGACGAGGCGTTCGCCGGGCAGGTAGCCCGGGATCTTCGCCGGGTTCATCCCTCCGCTGAGATCGATCTCGTGACCCGCGGCGACGCGTGCCTCGCGCGCGCCGCGTCGCGCCCCTACGACGTGATCCTCGTCGACGATTGTCTCGCCGTCGGGGGCGCCGCGCCCGTGCTCGAATCGCTCGCCGGGCGCGAGGACGCGCCCCCGGTGATCGTGCTCACCGCCGCTGGCTCCGGCGAGGCGGCCCTCGATCTCTTCCG
>JBGPLH010000236.1:0-5484 GCA_041486365.1 Thermodesulfobacteriota bacterium
AAGACCATTTTGACGGACGTGCTCAACAGCTCGGAGGAACTATGCTTCCGCAGTCGGGGGCCAGATTGCGGATCGCTCTTCTGCTAGCGATCGGCCTGTTATTTCTGCCCGGCACCGCCTCAGCCTTGACGATGACCCCCGATCCGCTCTTGTTCTCCGGGACGGGAGCCTCGGGATCCATCGACTTCAAGTTCAGCACCACCGGCATCCCGGCTGGCGGAACAGTCCTTGCGGGAACCGTGGGCGCTGGAGACGTCACGCTCGTTTTCGACGTGACCATCACCTCCGGAGGGATCGACTCGATCGGCGTCGGGATCACGTTGACCAGCTCCACCGGAGCGGGCTGGATCGGGACCAACTCCGATGGGCTGGTTGACATCACGACCGTCACTGGAACGTCCGCCACGCGGATATTCAACTTCGGGGCCAGCACCGAGAGCGTGAACCCAAATGTCAACGTGGGTGAGACGAGCAACCGGTTCTTCATCTCCTACTCGTCCATTTCGCCCAACGACGTCATCGCTTTCATGATCAGCCCCTCCGACGGCGCCAGCGACTTCACCCGGACGGGCACCCTGATCCCCGAGCCGGCCAGCCTGATGCTTCTTGGGTCGGGGTTGGCGGGTTTGGCGATCCGGGCGAGGAAGGGCAAGAAGCGCTAGTCCATAATTTTTCAAGAGTTTTCCAGGGAGAGCCCACAAGGGCTCTCCTTTTCTTGTCTGGCGGGTCAAGGATGAGTCGAGTATTTGAGGCAGATCCTGACACCGATACGCCATTCTCGCCACATAACGCAACGAGAGCCACTACAGGGGGTAGGCTTGGATTCGGACACTATCGGGATCAACGGCTCGGGGTTACCGAGAGGAGGTCCCGGTCGGGGGTTAACCCGATCAGCGAGGTATCAGAGCATGAAGTTCAAATCGAGAATGGCAGGGAGCTTCCTGCTCCTTATGGCCACCTTGGCGGTTAGCTTCTACCTGCCACCTGGTGCGGTGGCGAACGATTTGCCCAACGCCGATCAGAGCAGCACGGTGGGTCCCATCGTGGACCCCACCTTCGGTTTCTGGACGGCGTTCAAGACGGTCCAGCTCTTCAATCCCGGTAACACGTCGAACCCGTGCCCGGACACCACCAAGTATTGCTACGTCTATACACTCTCGAACGACCCGACCAGCCAGCTCGCGCTGGTGGGGTTCGGCGTGCAGGTCCCTGCGGGGACGGCGGTGGCGGTTCAGGGGGCAGGGTACATTCCGGGGTCAGGCGTCGTTCCTGATTCCACGAATGTCCTGGTGAACGAAGTGCGCTGGGAGTTTGGCGCGAACGTGATTCCTCCCGGTTCCACGAGCGAGCACCTCTACATCAACTCGACCTACGGGCCGGGTACGGTAAAGGTGACGATCAACGGTGACGGTGGCCTTGATGCCGGCGACCTCGACTGTCTGGGCCCCGTTGTCCCGCCGACCCAGGAAGGCAACCCGATCTCCTGCACGATCGGCTTCTGGAAGAACCGCTCCGAAGCGAAGTCGGGACTCCTGAAGTTCTTCCCGGGCTCGATCAACCTCACGACAGGTGCCTGCGGAAGCGCCACCGAGGATCTCTGTCAAGTGATTACCCGGGCCGTCGTCATCGCGTCGCCGATCTTTGGCACGGCGGCGAACGACGCAGCGGTGACAAACGCGATGCGCCTGTCTTTGCTGAACTTCCTCACCTCGAAGGGGAGCCGGCCGGCAACGGATCGGGCGAAGCAGCAGATCGCGTCGCTGGTTCTGAACCTGGCGGGCGGCGCGATCTTCCCGTCGAACACCCGGTGCGCGTTCTTCTGCTCGAACCAGATCAGCGCTACGACGTACCCCGACGTTCCGCTCAACGCGGACACGTCGGGCGATCCGACGAAGCTGACGATCTGCGATGCCTTGGCGTACATCAAGAGCATCCTCGGCACGAACCCGAATCGTGCTCTTGAGATCGCCGACGACCTGAACAACGGCATCGGCGTGAACAACGTCACGGTGAACTGACACTGCTCGGGGCGCGGCATGTGCCGCGCCCCGACCTTCTTCAAGGCGGCGCCGGACCTCCGGCGCCGCCGTTTTTTTACCCCTGGGCTACTACGATGCGCCCGTCCGTGCGATGGCCCGGGCGAGGGCCCGCTCCTCCGGCGATGGACCGCCGGGGCCGATAGCGCGCAGCCGACCGAGCATTCGTTGCGCGGTCGGGAGATCCCCCATCTGCGCGGCGACGAGGCCGGCGTTCGCCAGCGCCTCCGGGTAGAAGGGGTCGGCCCGGAGGGCGCGATCGAAGGCTTTCGCCGCGCCCTGCAGATCGTGCTCCTCCAGCCTCGCCGCGCCGAGTAGGTTCCACGCTTCCGCGTGATCCGGGCGATCCCGCAGAAGCGCTTCAAGCTGCTCCCGCGCCGCCGGCCGATCCCCGATCCTAAAGGCGATCACGGCCAGCCCGAAGCGCGCCTGCACGTTGCCCGGGTCCTCCGCCAGCGCCTCGCGGAAGGCGCGCGCCGCCTCGTCGGCTCGATTCGCCACGAGAAGAGCGGCGTGGGCCCGGCCGATCGCCCGGCTGGCGCGGGCCTCGCGCGCGAGCGCGAGCCCTTCGGCCAGGGCGCGGGACTCCAGGCGATCCGCCTTCGCCACGTTTCCCCGCCCGCGGACGCGCCAGCTCTCGATCCACCCGTGGATCGGCGCGTGACGGCCGGCCTTCTCCTCCTTGTTCCCGATCCGCGCGAGGAGATCGAGCACCGCGGGAAAGGCGCCCGGCACGGGCCACGCTTCCCGGCGCTCCATGGACGGCCGGTCGTCCGTCAGGATCTCCCCGGGGCCCACCGCGGCCCGGATGCTGTCGGCCAGCGCGATCCGCCGCGCGCCTAGATCCGCGGCGTTCCGGATCCCGATGGCTTCGAGAGGGGGTGCGGCGGGCGCGAAACGCCCCGCCTCGGGCATGCCCTCGGACGAGGGGGCGCCCCCTGTGACCAGCAGATTGTCGCCGCCCCACCAGATTGCCCCTCTCGAGAAGACGTCGAAGAAGGTGCGCAGGATCGTGGCGAGATCCTCGGCGCGAATCCGCTCGATGGGGAGCCACTGGGCCGCAATCCCGCCCTCCCGCAGCGCGTCGCGTATCCTGCCGAAGTAGTCCCGGGAGTAGAGCCCCGTCGCGCCCACTGACCAGGGCTGCACCGTGTTCCCGACGATCACGTCGTAGTAGCCGCG
Source organism: Thermodesulfobacteriota bacterium (assembly GCA_041486365.1). GTDB lineage: Bacteria > JAUYMQ01 > JAUYMQ01 > JAUYMQ01 > JAUYMQ01 > JBGPLH01. Next base: position 3,219 of record JBGPLH010000236.1, read on the forward strand.
GCGGCGCAGGAGCCATGCGCGCCCGTCGGCGTGCGCGATCCGGATGCGGCGATCGGTCCCCGAGGCCGCGCCGCGATTGTCCGGTGCGAAGAAGCGCGAGGAGCGGATCACCGAGGCGGCGATCTCGGCGCAGTCTATCTGCTCCAGAGGAAACCGCGCCGCGGCCCCCAGCGTGATCCCGGATCCAAGGCCCACCTCGAGGAAGCGCTCCGGAGCCGGATGCAGAACCAGCGGCAGCGTGCCGAGCATCTCCTCGGTGGCCCGCGCGTTCCCTCCGGTCGAGGCCTGCGCCTCCCCGTCCACGAAGAGATGGCGGCTCCCCTGGCCCCGAACGACGGCGGCGGTTGCCTGGGCGCCGTAGTCCACGTGCAGGAGGCGTGTGGCCGAAGGCCGCGGAGGCAGGAGGAAGGCGGGGGCCGCGGCGGCCGCTGCAAGAAGGGGCGCGAGGATCACGAGCGGGCGGCGCCGGGGCGCAAGACCGCGAAGCAGCAGGATCCCGCCCAGGATCGCGTTCATCGCCGCGCACGCGAGAAAGGCTTCCCGCAGGCCCCGGCCCGGAAGAAGCGCAAAGGGGGCGAGAAGCGCACCCGCGATCCCGCCCGCGGTGTTGGCCGCATTGATTCCGCCGAAACGCCGCCCGACCGGGACATCGCCCGTGACACCGAGCCGCACGAAGTAAGGAAACGCCGCGCCCATGAGGAGCACAGGCGGCAGGACGCAGAGGGCGATCGTTAGAATCGCACGCCATGAGAGACCCGCCGCCGGCGAGGCCGCGTCGGGGACGAGTCCCCGGAGGGCCGCCGCGAGGAGGACCGCAGCGAGCGCTTCCAGGACTCCCAGATCGCGCGCGGGTCGGGTGGAGGCAGCGGCGCGGGACGCCGAGAGGGCGTTGCCGAGCGCGAGGCCTCCGAGGAACAGGACCAGCACGGCGGCCCAGGCGTAAAGCGTTGAGCCGATCATCAGCGCCGCCGCCCGCGCCGCGAGCACCTCGAAGGCGATGGTCGCGACCCCCGCAAAGAATGCCGCGGTGGCCGCGAACCCCGGGCCCACCGGGGGACCGGAAGGGGCCGGCGCCGTTTCCTCGAGCGGGACGGCACGCGCCTGGCGCGCCGCCGCGGCGGCCAAAAGCCCTATCGCGATCGAGGCCGCGCCGGCGGCACGTATCGTGGCCCGAAGTCCGATCGCCGGAACGAGGACCGCGGCGAGGATCACGCCGAAGACCGCCCCGGTGGTGTTCGCGCCCAGGATGCGGCCTGCGGCGAGGGCGGTGCGGCCGGGATCGCGGGAGGCGCCGACGATCAGCGCGGGCAGGGTCCCGCCGAGCAGGAACGTCGCGGGGAGGATCGCGGCGGAGGAAAGGGCGAGCAGGCCCGCGCGGGAGGTCCCGGCGGCCGCCCCGCGTCCGATCACCGCGAGAAGATCGGGCGTGGTCAGCATGAGGAGGCCCGCCGACGCTTCGAGCGCGCCGTAGATGCGCAGCGGCGAAGGGCTCCGATCAGGCAGCCTCCCGAGGGCGAAGGAGCCGAGTGCGAGACCTCCGAAGAAGGTCGCCACCACGACCGAGATCGCCCCGATCTGATGGCCCGCGAGGAGGCCCACCTGGCGGGTCCAGACGACTTCACAGATGAGGGCGGGCGCGCCCGAGAGGAACGCCAGAAGGAGAACAGGCACCCGAGAGACCTCATTTCGGGGGGAGAAAGACGCGCACTTCTTTCGTAGAGTACGGCCAAGAAATCTAGGGACAACAAGATGTCAGATTGGATTCGAACCTGCCCAAAAGAAGAAAGATTCTTCCCGATCCGGGAAAAGTTTTTCCCCGCCGGGATGACCAATCCTATCCGTCGTTTTCCGCGTTCTCCCTGACCTACCGAATACCCCCTCATTCCGGCATGTTCCGAAATCCCGAAAATACACCCTAATTGGTTGATTCTTGCACGAATCTTGCAACCTTTACGCCTGGGTTAGGATGTGTCGGGGGCGACCGTCTACCCAAGCCATGAGCCATAGACCACGGTCCATCGGGATCCCGGTGGAGGAGCCTGCGGTCCAGTTCTTCTTTCTTACAAGTCAACACCAGATGCGAGAAAGCGTTGACGGGCGATGGGGGACCCGTGCGTGGACTGCTATCTGGGGAGGCTTTATGCAGTCACGTGGATGGCGGGGTGCCATCGGAGCCACGGCACTGATTGCTTTGATTGCGCTGCCGGGAACGGCAGGTGCGGCTTCGTACTACGGTCTTCAGACGGGTGATCAGATCGAGTCGGTG
>JBGPLH010000237.1:0-5472 GCA_041486365.1 Thermodesulfobacteriota bacterium
AGAAGGGCCTGATCGGCCATCTTGATCACTTCCTCGCTCGACAGCGGGCTCTGGGGTAGCCGCGTGGCCACGCCGAGCGAGATCGTGATCGCGATCGGTGTGCCGGCGGCGAGGATGGGGTGCTTCGCGACCGCGCGCCGGAGCCGCTCGGCCACCTCGATGCCGTCACGCAAATCGGTGTCGGGCAGGATGATCGCGAACTCGTCACCGCCGTAGCGCGCGGGCACATCCACCTCGCGCAGGCAGTCGCGCACGATCCGCGCCACCCGACGCAGCACCTGATCGCCGGTCTGGTGCCCGTGGCTGTCGTTGATCCGCTTGAAGTCGTCGACGTCGAACATCACGAGCGAGAGCTTCTGGCGGAAGCGATCGGCGCGCTTGATCTCCTCCTGCACGCGCTCCTGGAAGAAGCGATGGTTGTAGAGCTGCGTGAGCCCGTCCGTCCGTGAGAGTTGCTCCTTGGCTTCGTAGAGTCGCGCGTTCTCCACGGCGATCCCGGCCTGCGTGGCCAGGGAGTTCATGGTGTTGAGATCGTCGGGATCGAGCGGTCGCGCGGGCGGCGGCTGATCCACGAGCAGGATCCCCAGCACGCGGCCCTTCGCGCGGATCGGGAGCAGGATCCGCGGCCCCTGCTGCACGGGGCCGGGCGCCTCGAGGAACGCGCGCAGTCCTTCCGGGTCCACGCCCGTCTCACCCGAGGGGACCCGCATCACCGGGCGCAGCGCGCCGTCGGGGGCAAGCAGGAAGAGCTCCGTGCGCGCCATCCCGAACGTCTCCCGCACGTCGCGCACGATGGTCTCGATCACACGATCGGTGGAAAGCGTGTCGGAGAGCTCCCGCGCGATCCGATACAGCGTGTTCAGGTTGCCGACTGCCTTCTCCAGGCGCCGCTCCCCCGCGCGAATCTCGGCGGCCAGCAGCGTATTCGAGATGAGCACCGGCACGAGGAGCGCCGCCATCGAGACGATCGCGAGCCATCGGCCGCGCGGGCCGGCCAGGAAATCGCCGTCAGGGCCCACCGCGGGCAAAGACGCGGCCGAGATCGCCGCGAGGAGGATCAGGAGCGCACCCAGCCGGGCGCCCACGTGTGTGACCGCGCCCACGATGACGATCAGGTAGAGCGGGAGCAGCACCGATCGCAGGCCGCCGGTGAGACGGACGAGCACCGCGCAGGCCGCGACATCGAGGACACCGGAGATCCAGGCCACGAGGGTGGGGCGGAGATCGTGCCGGGTGAGGGCGGACGCGGCGCGGTTCCAGAGCCAGAGGGCGGCGAGGGTCCCGAAGAAGAGGGGGCCGGGCGGAGGATCGCCCACGCGCAGGAGGAGAACCGCGATGGCGAGCGTGACCGCAAGCACGAGGTCGCGGTAGCGCACCCCGGCGAGCAGCTTCTGGCGCCGCTCCAGAAGGGAAGGAAAAAGAAGGCCCGAAGGGTCCGCGGGATCGTCCCGGCCGTCGCTCACCGGAGCGCTTTCCAGTAATCGCGCTGCGCCCGGCGCACATACTCGGCCAGCTCGATCCCGAGCGGTGTGTCCGCGACTCCCCCGGGCCCGCGCGCCGGCGCGGGGTCCTCCATCAGGACGCCGGTCACCGCCTCCACCGACTCCGCGAGCCCCTCGTAGGAGTAGCCTCCCTCCAGGGCAAGCACGAGCCGCCCGCCCGCGTGCCGGTCGGCGATCCCGCGCACGATGCGCGCGAGCTCGGCGAATCCTTCAGCCGTGACGCCCAGGCCGCCGAGCGGATCGAGCCGGTGCGCGTCGAACCCGGCCGAGACGAGGACCAGCTCGGGCTCGTAGGCGTCGGCCACGGGGACGAGGATCCGGCGGAAGGCAGCGACGATCTCGCCGTCCCCCATGCCACCGCGCATCGGCACGTTCACCGTGAAGCCGCGTCCGTCGCCCTCGCCCGTCTCGCGCACGTCTCCCGTCCCCGGGTAGAAGGGGTAGCGGTGGCTGGAGAAGTAAAGCACCTCCGGCGTGCGCCAGAAGCTTCCCTGGGTCCCGTTTCCGTGGTGGACGTCCCAGTCGATGGCGAGGACCCGCGTGAGCCCGTGCTTCACCCGTGCGTAGGTCGCCGCGATCGCCACGTTGTTGAAGAGGCAGAAGCCCATGGCGCGGGCGGCTTCCGCATGGTGGCCGGGCGGGCGCACAAGGGCGAAGCCGTTGTCGAGATCCCCGCCCATCACGCGATCGAGCAGCTCGAGCACGCCTCCCGCCGCGAGGAGCGCGATCTCGTAGCTTCGCGCGCAGGTGTAGGTATCGGCGTCGATCTGGTCGGACGCGTGATGGGACGTCTTCTCGATCCGCGCGAGAAGGCCCTCGTGGTGGTTGAGCAGAATCTCCGCGATCGTGGCCGGCCGGGGCTGCACCAGGATCGCGCGCGCGAGGAGGCCGGACGCCTGCAGGCGACGGGTTACCGCGGCGAGGCGATCAGGGTTTTCCGGGTGGGGGTGAGTGGGCCGGTGGTCGAGGAAGCGGGGATCGAGGACGATTCCGGTGCGCGCCATGGAGCCTTTCTCCGCCCGGGGCCGGCCGGGCGCGCCCCCCGGGGCGCCCGGATCGCACGCGCGACACCCCGATTCAGAATTCAGACCCGACTATCCTAATCCAACGGGCGGCGGCGCGAAAGCGTCCCGTTGACACTCGCGGCAAACGGCCCCTATCATCGGCGCGCTCGTATCTGGTCGATCCGCCCTCTCTTATAGAACGGCCCTCCCTCCGGGAGGGACCTTGGAGGGCGGGACCTTCGGGCGAAGGAGGCGCCTTGACGGCGGCGCGCGATCGCGATGCAGGGATGGAAGAGCTTCTCTCGGATCTCGGGGAACGGATCGACGCGCAGATCGCCCTGCGGCGCCGCCTCTTCGAGGAGCGGGCCCGCGCGCGCCGGCCGGCGGGTGGCGGCTCGGCGCGGATCCGGGAGACGCAGTCCCGGCTGAACACCGCGATCGCCTCCATCGGGGACCGGATCGAGGCGATCGATCGGGAGCGCCGCGCGCGGCGCTCCCCGGGGAAACGCCCGGCGTTCCGTCTCTCGGAGATCCGCCGTCTCGTGGGACAGGCCCGGCGGCTGACGCGCACCGAGATCGTCGACGACTTCGGCCTCGACGTCGACTTCCACGACACCCTCCGGCCCTTCCTGGAATTCCTCTACGAGCGCTATTTCCGCGTGGATGCCGAGGGGGCGGACAGGGCGATTCCGACCGAGGGGCCCGCGATCCTCGTGGCCAACCGGGGCGGACCCTTCTGCTACGACGCGATCATGACGGCCGAGGCGGCCCGGCGCGCCCGTCCCGAAAGGCGAGTGAGATTCCTGCTCGATGACGTCCTCTCGGCCGCTCCGGGAATCGGACCGCTCCTCGTGCGCATGGGCGGGGTCCGCGCGGCGAAGGAAAACGCGCGGCGGCTGCTGGAGGGCGGGCAGGTGGTGCTGTTCCTCCATGAGCCGGCACGGGCCGGGGACGAGGCCGCGCCCGTTCCGGCCTATGCGAGGCTCGCAGTGCGCTTCGGGTTGCCCCTGGTCCCGGTGGCGATCCTCGGCGCGGAGGAAGCCCAGCCGGTCATCGGCCGAGCACCGGCGCTGGCGAGACTCCTGCGCATGCCCGACTTCCCAATCACCCTGACGGGACCGCTCCCGCTCCCCGTGAAGTTCCGGATCCGATTCGGCGAGCCGATCGCGCCGGCCAGGCCCCGGGGCCGCAAGGCCGCCGAAGCGGCGGCGGCTGCCCTGCACGATCGGACCCGCGCGCGCCTCGTCGCGATGCACCACGCCCTGCGCGCCGCCCGCAAGTCGATCCTCCTCGGCTGATCCGTTGCTTCTCCTCCCCGCGACTTCCCCTTCGCTCTCCCGCGCGGGCTTCGCCCTCCTGGTCCTGCTCGCCGGGGCGCTCTTCCTGGCCGGTCTGGGGACGGTGGGGATCCGCCGCGCCCAGGAAGCGCGCGTCGCGGAGGTGGCGCGCGAGATGCTCACGTCGGGGGAGTGGCTGGTCCCGGAGCTGAACGCGCGGGTGCGGTTGCAGAAACCGCCGCTGGCCTACTGGGCCGTGGCGGCTTCCTATCGGGCCCTCGGCCGGGTGAACGAGACGGCCGCGCGGCTTCCCTCGGCGCTCTGCGCCCTGGCGACCGTGCTCCTCACGGCGGCGCTCGCGGGCCGGTTCTTCGGTCCGCGGGCGGGGTTCCTCGCGGGGGCGATGCTCGCCACCACCCGAATCTTCCTTCAGCAGGCCCGCCGCGCCGAGACCGACGTCCCGCTCACGCTCTTCGTCACGCTCGCCCTGTTCGCCTTCGATCGGGGATTCCGCGAGGGCCGCGCCGCCTGGAGGGTGATCTTCTTCATCGCGATGGGACTCGGTTTCCTCGCGAAGGGGGTGCCGGGCGTGGTGATCCCGCTCCTGGCCACGATCGGCTGGCTTCTCTGGGAGCGGCGCGGACGGGACGCACTGCGCCCGTCCTTCCTCTTCGGGATCCTGCTCACGGCGGCGGTCGTTGTTCCCTGGTACGCCTACGTGTACCGGCTTCACCCCGACGCGGGCGCCACGTTTCAGGCGGAAACGCTGCGGCGCATCACCGCCGAGGCGCCCCACGCGGAGCCGATCGTGTATTACGTCTACCGGCTCCCCGTGGACACGTTCCCCTGGATTGCCCTGCTGCCTCTTGCAATCGCCGCGCTCCGGGCGGATCCCGGCGCGCGCCGAGCCGCCCGGCTCCCCGCCGCGTGGCTCGTCGGCGGCCTCGCCTTCCTCACCGCGCTCGTCGGGAAGCAGCCCCACTACCTCGTACCGCTTGCCCCGGCCATGGCGATCCTGTGCGCCGGCGGCATGGACCGCGCCATTGCGGGCGCGCGCCGGCCGTGGCTCACGCCGCGCTCGCTTGCGGTGCTCCTCGCGGTGGTGGCCGCGGCAGAGCTCACCTTCGTCGTCGTGGCCGAGCCGCGCATGTTCGCGCGCGAGTCCCCGCGGGTGATCTGCTCGGAGGCGGGGCGCCGCATCGGCGAAGCCCCCGTCGTCTTCTATCGGTTCGACGATTCGGTCTGCGTCTTCTACTTGCGACGCACCGCGGAGGTGCTGCCGGACGAAGCCGCGCTCTCGCGTGCGCTCGCGCGGCAACCCGCCGCGTATGTGCTCACGACGCCCGCGCAGGTGGGTGCGGCGCCGCTGCGGGGGCGGCCGGAGGTCTACCGCGGTCAGACCAACGGCCGTGCCATCGCGCTCCTCGCTCCGCCGGGTCCGCCGTGACGCCGCCCGATCGTCGTCCGAAGGACCTCGCCGCGCCTCGAGAAGGCATTACTGTTTGACAGGTCGAGCCTTTTCATTTAGGCTGGCGGGGCGACAAAAAGATCAATGAAATTGAGTATTTTTAGCGCAAGCGGGCTTTCGCCGAACCGCGGCTGGGGCTTTCGCCGAAGAGGGGGAGGAGCGTCGAATGACCGAGATCAGGGCGTCCGGAGCGGGCGCGAAGCGATCGCGCCGGCCGAGGG
>JBGPLH010000238.1:0-5447 GCA_041486365.1 Thermodesulfobacteriota bacterium
CCCGCTCCCGCGGCCGGCGCGGCCTTCGGACCGCCCGAGGCCCGGGCGGAAGGGCTTCCGAGGAAGGCGGCCTTGCCGGTGTCGGCCCCCGGGGCGATTGCTGCGCTGAAACGCTTTCTCGTCACGCGCGGAGAGATCACGGCGCGGCAGGGGGTGTACGCGAAGCAGAACGTGGCGAACGTGCGGACCGTCCACGCATTCGACGATCCCGTCGTCACCCTCACCGAAACACGCTTCGGTGCCTGGGGCGGCGCCTGGGACGTGACGGGGACCACGACCCTGGACGGCGGCCCCAGCTTCTCCCTGCGGGCGAAGACGAAGGACGCGCGGGTGGAGCAGATCACGGCCGCGCTCTCGACCACGAAGACGCCTCCCACGATCTTCGGAGCCCTTTCCGGGGAGGGGATCTTCGACGGCAAGGGGAAGACGCTTGGCGAGTGGCAGAAGACGCTCCGTGGAGAAGGGAACGTCGTCATCCGGGACGGCCGGCTTCCGGCGTTCAACATCTTCGAGACCGTGATCAAGGCGATGCTCGGGATCTTCCGGAAGGTGTTCCCGGTGAAGCAGGCCGTCACCTTCACGGAGCCCACCACCTTCGATCGCTTCGAGACGCCCTGGGTGGTGAAGGACGGGCGCGTGAGCACCGAGGGCCTGTCCCTCGTCACCGACGACTACCATCTCACGGGGAAGGGGAGCTTCGGCCTCGACCGGACGCTGGACTACGACACCCGGGTGACGCTCACGCCGCAGGGGATCCAGAAGATGATCGTCGTGGCGTCGCTCCCGTTCGTGGGCACGTCGTTCCAGAGCATGTCGCCCATCCCGATGCGCATCCGCGGGACCTTCGAGAAGCCGCAGTTGTACCCGGACATGTCGGGCTTCACACCGAACCTCCTTCGGGGCATTCTGACGGGCGTGGGGAACGCGCCGGGCCGGGCCATCGAAGGGGGCGCCGGAATGATCAAGGAAGGGATTGGCCGCATCCTCGGCAAGCCGCCGAAGGACGAAACTCCGCCACCGCCCGCGTCCCCCGCGGAGCCGGGGTCGAAGCCGGCGGAGCCGGGGCTGATCGAGCGCGGAAAAGAAGACTTCAATCGAATGCTCGGGCGCTGAAGCGCCACATGGTAGAGCAATCGGGAGAGCGAATCGCATGGCCTCCTTCAAGACGATCGAGTGGGCGGGAGACGCGGTGCTTCTGATCGACCAGCGCAAGCTCCCGGCGGAGGAGACGATGCTCGCCTGCCGGAGCGCGGAGGAAGTCGCCCGGGCGATCGAGGAGATGGTCGTTCGCGGGGCGCCGGCCATCGGGGTCACGGCGGCGATGGGGCTCGCGCTGGGGGCGAAGCAGATCGCCCCGGAGGAGCCCGACGCCTTCGAGCGGGAGTTCGAGGCCCTCTGCGCGCGCATGGCGGCCACGCGGCCCACGGCGGTGAACCTCTTCTGGGCGATCGACCGGATGAGAGCGCGCCTGCGCCGCGAGGCGGGGCGGGCGGTCGCGGAGATCCGCCGGGCGCTCGAGGAGGAGGCGATCGCAATCCACGAAGAGGATGTCGCGATCTGCCGGGCCCTCGGGCGGGAAGGGGCCGCGCTCGTGCCTGACGTTGCGCGGATCCTCACCCACTGCAACGCGGGCGCGCTGGCCACCAGCGGCTACGGGACGGCGCTCGGCGTCGTGCGGGCCGCCGTGGAGGCGGGCAAGCGCGTGGAGGTGATCTCCTGCGAGACGCGCCCCTTCCTCCAGGGGGCGCGCCTCACGGTGTGGGAGCTGCAGAAGGATTCGATCCCCGTCACGCTCATCACCGACAGCATGGCCGGTCACCTCATGGCGCGCGGTGAGATCGACCTCGTCGTGGTCGGGGCCGATCGCGTGGCGGCGAGCGGCGACGTGGCGAACAAGATCGGGACCTACGCCCTCGCTGTCCTCGCCCGGGCCAACCGCATCCCGTTCTACGTGGCCGCGCCCCTGTCGACGGTCGATCCGAAGACGCGCACCGGCCGCGACATCCCGATCGAATCCCGCGACCCGCGGGAGGTGACGCAGTTCGCCGGGCGGCAGGTCGCCCCCGAGGGGACCCGCGCGCTCCACCCGGCCTTCGACGTGACGCCCGCCCGCTATGTCTCGGGGATCATCACTGAAGCGGGCGTCGCCATGGCGCCCCTGCGCGCGTCCCTCGCCCGGCTCCTCCGCCGGAACCGGGCGCAATGAATCCGACGCGCCCCGACCGTGTCGCGGCGATCCTCGGAGCGCTGCGTGAGACGGACGGCGCGGCGCTGCGCGACGCCGTCGCCGCCGCGGGCTTCCGCAGGCCCGATGAATCGGCGGGCCCGCTGCGCTCCCTCTGGACGATCCCGGCGTTCCAGGCCCGCGCGGCCCAGTGTCTCGCGGCGGTGCTCGAGGCCGCGGATCCCGACGCGGCGCTCCTCGGGCTCGACCGCTACGCCGACGCGCACGCCGAGAAGTTCGGCCGCGCCTTCGACTTCGATCCCGGCCCGCTTTCCCTGCTCGTCCCCGTCGTGGGCGCGAGCCGATTCCTCGCCAACTTCCTGACGCAGGACCCCGGCGCGCCGGCGCGCCTGGCTGCCTCGCCCTGGCTCGACGCCGAGAAGCCGCGGGAGGCGCTCGACGGCGATCTCGCCGAGGCGGCCGGCGCCGATCCCGACTTCGACAGGCTCCAGCGCGCGCTCCGGCGCGTTCGCGCCCTGGAGATGCTCCGCATCGCCACGCGCGATCTCACGGGGCGCGCCGGGGTAGAGACCGTGATGCGGGAGCTGTCGCGGCTGGCGGAGGCGAGCCTGGATCTGGCGGTCCGCGCCTGCGAGGCTGCGCTGACGCGGCGCTATGGGACCCCCTGGGCGGAAGGGATCGGCGGCGGCCGGGAAGAGGCCGCCTTCGCCGTGATCGGGATGGGGAAGCTCGGCGCCGAGGAGCTGAACTTCTCGAGCGACGTCGATCTCCTCTACGTGTACAGCTCGAGCCGCGGGCACACCGAGGGAGGCGCCTCGGGTGAGAGCCTGGCGCTCCACGCCTACTACGTGAAGCTCGCCGAGCAGGTGACGCGGGCGATCGGAGAGGTGACGGGCGACGGGTTCGTCTTCCGCGTCGATCTGGGCCTGCGCCCCGACGGCAATCGCGGACAGCTCGCCAATTCCATCGCGGCCCACGAGGTGTACTACGCCTCCTGGGGCGAGACCTGGGAGCGATCGGCGCTCCTGCGCGCGCGCTTCGCCGCGGGAAGCCCCCGCGTGGCGGAGGAGTTCCTCCGGGCCATCGCGCCCATCGTGTACCGCAAGACGCTCGACTTCGGGACGATCGAGGACATGCGCCAGATGAAGCGCCGGATCGACGCGGAGGCGCAGCGGCGGCCCGGCCAGGGCTGGGACGTGAAGCTCGGCCGCGGCGGGATTCGCGAGATCGAGTTCATCGTCCAGTCCCTTCAGCTCGTGCACGCGGGGCGCAACCCGGCGCTGCGCGAGCGGGGGACGCTGGCGCTGCTGGAGCGTCTCAAGCAGGCGCGCCTCCTGGACGAAAAGGAAGTGCAGGATCTCTCCGCCGCGTACCGGTTCTTCCGGTCGCTCGAGCACCGCATCCAGATGGCGGAGGATCGCCAGACGCACCTGCTCCCCGCCCGTGCGGGCGACCGGGAGCGTCTGGCCCGATCGATGGGGTTCCTGGGCGAGTCACCGGAGTCGACGCTCCGTGCCTTTGACCATCGGCTGGAGGCCCATCGAACCTCCGTGGAAGCGGCCTTCGACCGGCTTCTCGCGGAAGGCGGAAACGCCGAGGCGGCGGAGGAAGAGGAGGTGGATCCGGCCGTGAGAGAGCTGATCGATCTCGCGCTGCCGCCCGAGGAGGAGCGGCAGCGGCTCGCGTCGCTCGGGTTCGAGGACCCGGAGGGGGCTGCGGCGCGACTCGTCTGGCTGCGAGAGCCCCCCGCGATGGCTGATCTCTCCGTCCGCAGCCGGCGGCTGCTGCGCGCGCACGGCCCCACCTTCCTCCAGGAGATAGTCCGCGCGCCGGATCCCGATGGGGCTCTGGCCCACCTGGAGACCTTCTTCTCCTCGTCGAAGGCGCGCTACACGCTCTTCACGGTCCTCGCGGCTCACCGCGAGACGCTCCGCCTCCTGATCCGGCTCTTCGGCACCAGTGATTACCTCTCCGACGCGTTCACCCGGCACCCGGAGCTGCTCGACTCGCTCGTCCTGTCCACCTACGCGACGGTCCGGAAACCGCGCGCCGAGATGGAGCGCGAGATCGCGGACGCGCTCCCGGGAGCGGAGGACTTCGAGGGACGGCTCAACGTGTTGCGCCGGTTCAAGCGCGGGGAGCTCCTGCGCATCGCGTTCAACGATCTATCCGGGACGCTCGAGCGGGAAGAGGTGAGCGCGCAGCTGTCCGATCTTGCGGAGGCCTGCCTGACGTCGTCCCTCGCCATCGCGCGGGAGGAGCTGGACGAGCGGTTCGGCCCGCCGGGCGATCCGGCCGAACCGGGAGGCGTGGCGCGCTTCGCGCTGCTCGGCATGGGCAAGCTCGGCGGGCGCGAGATCGACTACCACAGCGACCTCGACATCATCTTCGTCTTCGATCCGCCGGGGGAGACCCAGGGCGGCTCCCGCGGCCGGCGGATCTCGAACATGGAGTATTTCATCAAGGTCGCGCAGCGGATCATCACCATCATGACGCTGCGGACCACCGAGGGGGGCCTCTTCGAGATCGACGCGCGCCTGCGGCCTTCCGGGAACGCGGGGCCGCTTGTCACGACGCGGGAGAGCTTCGAGCGGTACCACGCGGAGTCGGCGCAGGTGTGGGAGCGCCAGGCGCTGATCAAGGCGCGCTTCGTGGCGGGCGACGCGGCGCTCGGGAGCCGGCTCGAGGAGGCGGCGCGTCGCTTCGCCTACGGGCGCCCCTGGGACCCGGCCCTCGCCCGGGAGATCGGACGGATCCGAGCGCGGATGGAGAAGGAGATCGCGCGCGAGAAGCCCGGCGTCCTGAACGTGAAGACCGGGCGCGGCGGCATCGTGGACGTGGAGTTCATCGTGCAGCTGCTGCAGCTGCGTCACGGACCGGCCGACCCGACGCTGCGGGCGCCCAATACGCTGGAGGCCCTGGAGGGGCTGCGGCGCCGGAGGCGGGTCCCGGTGCGGGACGCGGAGGATCTGAAGGCGGGCTTCACTTTCTTGCGGACGCTGGAGGACCGGCTGCGCCTCCTGCGCAACCGCTCGACGAGCGAACTGGAGAGCGAGGAGCCGGAGCTGGAGAAGCTCGCGCGGCGGCTCGGCTACGGCGATCGGCCGGGCCGGTCGGCCACCGCGGCGCTGCTCGCCGAGTACCGCGCGCGCACGGAGCGGATCCGTGCGATCTACGAGCGGGTCTTCGGCGAGGAGTCGGGGGGAGCCGCGGAGGAGCGGGCGCCGTGAGCGATCCCCGCGCCGACGAGGCGATCTCCTCG
>JBGPLH010000239.1:0-5427 GCA_041486365.1 Thermodesulfobacteriota bacterium
CATCCGCTCTACGCCGGGGTCGTGCTCGTCGTCCTGGGAGAGGCGATCGCCCTTCACTCGACCGCGCTCTTCATCTATGCGGCGGCTCTCGCGATCATCCTCCATCTGCTCGTGGTATTCGTGGAGGAGCCGAGATTGCGCAGGCGCTTCGAGGATCTCTACGACGTCTATTGCGAACGGGTTCCCCGCTGGGTGCCGCGAAGAGGCCGACCGAATGCTCCTTGAGCGCGTTCTTCCCGAATTCGACGTCCGGAGCCGCCATGCGATCGAGATCGGGGCCTTGCCCGAGCGGGTGGCGCGCGCGGCCTGGGCGTACCGGCTCGATTCGAGCCCGATCATCCGGATGCTCGTGCGTCTGCGGGGTCTCGGGAAGTCCGCGGGGACGATCCGAGATGCGATGGGCGGGGCTGGGTTCTCGGTGATCGCGGAGAAGGAGAACGAGGAGGTCGTGCTGGGAATCGCGGGGAGGTTCTGGGCGGTGAGCGAGTCGGCCAACCTGATCCGGACGCCCGATGAGGAGTCCTTCCGGCAGTTCAACCGCCCCGGCTGCGCGAAGGCGGCGATGGCGTTCCGGATCGAGCCACTGGGTGCCGGCCGCACGCGGCTCTCGACGGAGACCCGGGTCCTTTGTTGCGATCGCGCCGCGCGCCGATCGTTCAAGCTCTACTGGATCCTGATCGGCCCTTTCAGTGGACTCATCCGCCGGGAGATGCTGCGGGGGATCGCGAAGGTCGCGACGTCCTAGAGGCCGATCAGCTTTCCGACGATCTCCTTCATTATCTCGCTCGTGCCGCCGCCGATCGTGTTCAGGCGCGCGTCGCGGAAGAAGCGCTCGATCTTGTATTCCTTCATGTAGCCGTACCCGCCGTGGAGCTGCAGGCAGTTGGTCGCGACGCGGTCGGCCGTCTCGCAGGCGAAGATCTTCGCCATGCTCACTTCCTTCAGGCACGGCCGCTTCGCGAGCACCATCCGCAGGCAGTGGTAGTTCAACTGGCGCGCCGCCTCGATCTCCGTGGCCATCTCGACCATCTTGTGGCGATTCACCTGGAAGCGGCCGATGGGGCGGCCGAAGGCCTCCCGTGTCTGCACGTATTCGAGCGTCCGCTCCCACACGCGCTGTGAGCCGGCCACCGCGCCGAGCGCCATCATGAGGCGTTCCCATTCGAGGTTCGCCATCGCATTGTAGAAGCCCTGCCCTTCCTGCCCGAGCAGGTTCGTCCCGGGCACGCGCACGTTGTCGAAGACCAGCTCGGCCGTGTCGCTCGCATGCCAGCCGAGCTTCTCCAGACGCTTCCCCTGATCGAAGCCCGGCATCCCCTTCTCGACGATCAGCGTGGAGAACCCGCCGTAGCCCGCCGCCGGGTCGGTCTTGCAGAGGACCAGCACGAAGTGCGCGCGGCAGCCGTTCGTGATGAACATCTTGGTGCCGTTCAGGATCCAGTGTTCGCCGTCGCGCTTGGCGACAGTGCGGCAGTTGGCGAGGTCGGACCCCACGTGGGGCTCCGTGAGGCCCAGCGCGCCGATCTTCTCGCCGCGCACACCGGGGACGAGGAAGCGCTTCTTCAGGTCCTCGCTCCCGAACTGCGCCACCGCGGGGAGGATGATGAGCCCGTGCATGTTGAGCCCTGCGATCACGCCGGCCGAGCCGGCGCCCGCGCACGCCTCGATCCACACGGAGGCCATCAGGTGATCGCCGCCCGAGCCGCCGTACTCCTCCGGCACGCGGATGCCGAAGAAACCCGCCTGCCCCGTCCTGCGGAAGACGTCGTCCGGGAAATCCTTCGCGTCCTCCCACATGTCCGCGTGCGGGGCCAGCTCCGTCTCTATGAAGCGGCGGCACTGGGCACGGAAGACCTCGTGTTCCTCGCCAAACATGTCAACCGGAATGGTCACGCGGCACCCCGTCGGTGATGGTAAGGGTTTGACATCTGAGTCAATTCCATCATAGCACCCACCCCGCCAAGGTCAATGCGGGCGGGCCCTTGCCAAGAATTTCATACTTTTTTTGACACTATTGGGGTGTTTTAGCCACTACCCATGAAACGGAGGCTAACAGCCTCCATTGCATTTCCACACCCGGCGGGGGGGCTCAGCCCGGGCAACTCCACGGAGGTTACCTCGATGAAACGACTTCTGTCCTCGCTGGGCCTGATCCTCGCGCTTGCGACGCCTTCCTTCGCCTTCGACCTCGGCGATTGCGGGATCAAGGACATGCCCATTGTCTACAAGGGCTCGGACGTTCATCTGCTCGTGTGCACCGACTCGTGCCAGATCTGCACCCAGGCCTTCATCTTCGGGAAAAGGGGACTGGAGTACCTTCCCGGCCTGGATTGCGATGCGACTTCCCAGAGGGTGTCCCCGCCTCCGTCGCATCATGACTACTACCCTTGCCACGAGCACGGCGTCTGCCAGCGGTAGTCGAGACGTTCCGAAGCGTTTTGGCCGCCGTTCTCAGGCAGAGGACGACCGCTCTCTCCTCACAAGACGAAGCCCCCGGTTTCTCCGGGGGCTTTCGTCTCTTCCCGTCTCCCGGGTCATTTCCCGATGGCCGCTCGCGCTGCCCGTGCCCGACTTGCGCGCTCGGGAACCGCATGGCGAAATCGCCGGCGGGACTCCTGGACGATCCGGGAACGGCATGCTCGCGTTGACATGAAACCGGAGGCACACGGTGACAACGGCTCTTCAAGGAAAGGTGGCGGCAATCACGGGGGCGTCCTCGGGAATCGGCGAGGCGACGGCACTGGCGCTGGCGAAGGCCGGCGCCGCGGTCGCACTGGGCGCACGGCGGACGGATCGGATCGAAGCGCTGGCGCGGCGCATAGAGTCGGGGGGCGGCAAGGCGCTCGCCCTGCCGATGGATATCACCGTGGAGGACGAGGCGCGCGGTTTCGTCGAGGCTGCCCAGAAACGGCTCGGTCGCCTCGACATCCTCGTGAACAACGCCGGCGTCATGCTCCTCGGCTTCGTGGGCGGCGCCGACACGAGCGACTGGCGGCGCATGGTGGAGGTGAACATCCTGGGCCTGCTGTACTGCACGCACGCCGCGCTTCCGATCATGGCCGCGCAGGAAGGCGGTCACATCGTGAACGTCTCCTCGACGGCGGGTCGGCAGGCCAATTTCGGCGCGGCGGTCTACAACCTGACGAAGTTCGGGGTGTGCGGCTTCTCGGAGGCGTTGCGGCAGGAGGGAGTGCGATCGAAGATTCGGGTCACGGTGATCGAGCCCGGCTTCGTGGAGACGGAGCTCCAGGGGCACAACACGAATCCCATGATCCAGGCGGCCACGGAGAAGATGCGCCAGGACATCGGGCAGGTCTTGCGTTCGGAGGACATCGCGAACGCGATCCTCTTCGCCGTGGGCCAACCGGATCACGTGTGCGTGAACGAGGTGCTCGTCCGGCCGACCGGGCAACTCCGCTAGCGGCGCTTCAATCCGCCGCCCTCGCCCGCGGGTAGGTGGGAGAGATTTCGCGCAGGCGCCGCACCGTGCTCACGACCGTCTCGATCGCAAAGTCGATTTCCTCCTCGGTGGTCCAGCGGCCCAGGCCGAAGCGCACCGACGAGTGCGCCCGTTGCGAGTCGCCGCCGAGCGCCTTGATCACGTAGGAGGGCTCCACGCTCCCCGCCGTGCAGGCCGACCCGGCCGACACGGCGATGTCCTGCATCCCCATGATGAGCGATTCCGCCTCGAGGTGAGCGAAGGAAAGGTTCAGGTTGTTCGGTATCCGTTCGAGGGGGTGCCCGTTCACGCTCACGTGATCGAGCCGGCCGAGGATGCCGTCGCGCAACCGGTCGCGCAGCGACGTGAGCCGCTCCGCCTCCGCGGCCATCTCTTTCTGCGCCTGGCGGCATGCGGCGCCGAGCCCCACCACGTTCGGCACCGGAAGCGTACCCGACCGCTTGCCCCGCTCGTGCCCCCCACCGTGGATGATCGGCTCGAGCCGGATCGCCGGCCGCCGTCGGGCAAGGTAGAGCGCCCCGATCCCCTTGGGGCCGTACATCTTGTGGCCTGAGATCGACAGGAGATCGATCCCGAGCTCCTGCACATCCACCGGGATCTTCCCCACCGCCTGCACCGCGTCCGAGTGGAAGAGCACGCCGTGCTCCTTCGCGATGCGCGCGATCTCGGCCACGGGCTGGATCGTTCCCATCTCATTGTTCGCCCACATGATGCTGACGAGCACCGTGTCCGGCCCGATTGCCCGTCGAACGTCGTCCGGATCCACCCGCCCGTACCCGTCCACGTCGAGATAGGTCGCCCGATAGCCCTGCTTCTCCATCTCCCTGAGGGAGTCGAGGACGCACTTGTGCTCGGTCTTCTGGGTGATGACGTGCGCGCGGGGGTTCTTTTGCGCCCGGAGAATTCCCTTGACCACCATATTGTTCGTCTCGGTGGCCCCGCTCGTGAAGATGATCGTCTTGGGGGTCTCGGCGTGGAGGAGGGAGGCGACTTCAGCGCGGGCCTTCTCGACCGCTTCCTCCGCCTCCCAGCCGAACCGATGGGTGCGGCTGGCAGCGTTGCCGAACTTCTCGCAGAAGTACGGCTTCATCTCCTCGAACACACGGGGGTCCACCGGGGTGGTCGCGTTGTGATCAAGGTAGATGGGAAGCTTCATCGCGGACTCTTTCGCCCCGGCATCGGGCGCCGGGGCGTCGGCCGCTTGGAGACCTAATTGAAGGACTTTCCGCAACCGCAGGAGGACTGGGCGTTGGGGTTCTCGATCTTGAATCCGGAGCCGTTCAGGGAGTGGACGAAATCGACCTTCACACCCGCGAGAAACGTCGCGCTCTTGGCGTCGACGAAGAGCTTCATGCCGTTGCTTTCGAAAACCTTGTCATCGACCTTGGGCTCCTTCTCCAGACCCATCTGGTACTGGAGGCCCGAGCAGCCGCCGCCCACGACCTTGATCCGTAGGCCGTAGCCCTGCTTCGCCTCGCGGTCGAGCAGCGTGTTGATCTCGGTGGTGGCGGATTCGGTGAGCGTAATCATTTCGTCGTCTTCCTCTCTGTGGTCCGCTTGTCCGCGGGCCTGGGCGGGCGTCAGAATACCCTACTGACTGGATGATATATTGTCGACGATCCGGCCGATGTCAAGGCACCCGCCGCGAACTCACAGTCCTTCGCCAGTCATTCCGCAGCCTTGAGGGACCCACATTCTTCATCGGCGCCTCCGGGGGCGGCTTGAGCGGCCTCGAGGGAGCCCGGCCCCTCTTCCGGGGGCTTCCAGGCGATCTTCCTGCTCCCGTTTTCAATAAAATACGTTTAAAATCATTTGCTTATAACTTTCTTGAAAATATCACGTTCTCAATCTGGACGATCGAGTCAAGTTTCCTTAAACTCTGCTCGTTCCGGACCGTTAATGAGGATCGAAGCGCGGGACGCGCATCGCGAGGAAGGGCCATGAAGTTCACAGCTCCAGAGGAATAC